>JAYVRP010000118.1:0-8377 GCA_043776215.1 Rhodoferax sp.
TGCTTCACCGCACTACGCCAATCGTCTGGCCGCTGCATTGACACAGGCTGCCTTCGCGTTGGGTGGAGTTGCTGGAGTGCCAACGGTCCTGCCCCGTCATCATGGCGACATAGGCAGCTTCCGCCAAAACGGGGACACTCAGCGCCGAGCCCGCCCACTCATCAGGCCGACCAGTTCGCGCAACAGTTCATTCGCGCTGGATGTCTCCAGGTCCAGCACGTGGCTGCGGCTGTAATACGGGCTGAGGTCCAGCGCCACACCGACACCACACACGTCGACGACGCCCGCAGACTCGACGGCCTGCAGCACACCACGCAAATGGTGGTCGAGGTAGAACACGTCATTGGCCAGGTGAGTCGCACTGTCCATGGGTGAACCATCGGACACCACCAGCAGGATCTTGCGGGCCTGGGCCCGCGTCTCCAGCCGCCGCACGGCCCATGCCACCGCTTCACCATCGACACCTTCACGGAACAGCTCGGCCTTGAGCAAGGCCGCCAACGGCAGCTTGGATCGCCGCCACGGTGTATCGGCGTCCTTGAACACCAGGTGGCAGACTTCCGTGAGCCGGCCCGGATGCGCGGGACGTCCGGCCCGCATCCAGTCGCGTTGCGCCCGGCCGCCGTTCCAGCTGCCGGTGGTGAAGCCCAGCACTTCGGAGTCCACGCCGGCCATCTCCAGGGCCCGCACCAGCACATCCACCAGCGCGGCGATCGGCTCGGCATGTTGTTTCATCGAACCCGAGCAATCCAGCAGCAGCGTGACCACGCAATCGGCGAGCAGTTCCGGGTGCTCGGTACGAAACAGCCGCCGCTCGGTGGGTGAGGCGACCAGTTGCGCCAGGCGGCGGCCGTCGATCAGGCCCTCTTCCTGTCCGCCGTCCCACCCGTTGATGGCCGGCCTGGCCAGCAAGGCCCGAAGCTCGCGCGCCAGCCGGTTCAGGTTCACGCCCATGCGCTCGATGCGGGCGTCGATGCGTTCCCGGTATTCCTTCAGCAGCTCCGCGCGCACCAGCGCTCCTGCCAGGCGCTCCTGGTCATAGGCACGGGTGAACACGCGGTACGCGCCGGCTGCGGCTTCCAGCACGCGGCTGCGCCCGGACACGGCGGTCGCGAAGTCTGTCGTGGTGTCACCTTCCGTGTCCTCCAGCAAGGCAAAGGCTGCCAGCTCCTTGCTGTCTCCCATGGTGCTGGTGGCGCCCGGCTCTGCCTGGCTGTTGCGCAACATCTCGCCCACCGTGTGCGCGATTTCCAGGGCGTGCACCGCATACAGCGCCTGGTCACGCCGCGTGCGCCGCAGGCCTGCCAGCGGCACGCCGAGCAGCGGTCCGATGGCGGCGCGGGTGGCCTCCAGCAGGTCTTCGGTTTCCTCCACCACCGGCTCGCCAAAGACCCGGGAACGACCCATCTGGGCCACCGTGTACAGCAGCAGGCCGTGCGCACTGTCGGTCAGTCCCGCGTGATGAAAACGCAGCGACCAGGCCTCGAAAGCGTGGCGCAGGTTGTGCCGTACGCCGGGCAATGATTCGGGCACCAGCGATTCCGTCCGGTATTGCTCCAGCAACTCAAACACCATGCGTTGCACCGGATCCGCCGGGCACAGGCGGGCATGCAGGGCCGCGTCACTGCCCACCAGGCGCAAGGCCAGGCCATCGGCCGCACCGCGAAACGTCGTGAAGTCAGCGTCGTCCAGCGCCGGATGCAGGTGGGGTGCCACCAGCGGCAAGGGCTTGCGCCCCTGGTGCAGGCGTTGCCCGCGAAAGTGCAGGTCCGCCACGCCGCTAAGCGCGCGGATCGACGCGGCGCACAACTCCTCAACCTGCTCCTGGTGCCGGGCCCGGGCCTGCGCGGACAACACGGTGGTCACAGCGTCCGGGCCTACCGCCGCGGCACGTTCTGGTACGACTCGTCGAGTTCGTGCTCGAAGCAGCGCTGGAAATACTCGGCCACCACAGGCCGTTCGGCCTCGTCGCATTTGTTCACGAACGACAGCCGGAACGCCAGTGCCGGGTCGCGGAAGATCTCGATGTTCTCGCCCCAGGTGATCACGGTGCGTGGCGACATCAGGGTCGACAGGTCGCCGGCAGCAAAGCCCTTGCGCGTCAGCTCGGCCACTGCCACCATGGCACGCACCAGCGCCGTCCCGGCCGCATCCGCCAGCGACGGCACGCGGGCCAGCACGATGGCCACCTCCTCGTCGGCCGGCAGGTAGTTGAGCGATGCAACGATGTTCCAGCGGTCGATCTGCGCATGGTTCAGGCGCTGCGCCCCGTGGTACATGCCGTTCAGGTTGCCCAGGCCCACCGTGTTGGCGGTGGCAAACAAGCGGAAATACGGGTGCGGGCGCAGCACCTTGTTCTGGTCCATCAGGGTGAACTTGCCATCACGCTCCAGCACGCGCTGGATCACGAACATCACGTCCGGGCGGCCGGCATCGTATTCATCGAACACCAGCGCCACCGGCCGCTGCAGCGACCATGGCACGATGCCAGGCTGGAACTCGGTCACCTGTTTCCCGTCACGCAGCACGACGGCATCCTTGCCGACCAGGTCGAGGCGGCTGATATGGCCGTCCAGGTTGACACGCACACACGGCCAGTTCAAGCGCGCCGCCACTTGCTCGATGTGGGTGGATTTACCGGTGCCGTGCAACCCCTGCACCATGACGCGCCGGTCGCGCGAGAAGCCCGCCAGGATGGCCAACGTGACAGCCGTGTTGAAACGGTACACCGGGTCGATCTCGGGCACATGCTCATCGCGTTCACCAAAGGCTGGCACCAGCAGATCGGAATCGATACCAAACACCTCACGCACGGCGATCTGGCGGTCGGGTTGCAGGTCGGCGAGGTCGGTCACGGCGTGGCTTTCAGAAGTGTGGCTCCACCGGTGTCAATGCGGCTCAGGGCCGATGCGGCGGCTCGCAGCGCAGGCAACCACTGGCGGGCTTTGTCGGCACCCAGCCGCATGATCGGTGCCTGGATCGCGATACACAGGTTGCTGGCGCCCCCCTCGCGCGGCACCAGAACCGCGATACACAACAAGCCGGGCAAAAATTCCTCGTCGTCCAGTGCATACCCGTCCTTGCGCACACGCAGGATTTCACGCTCGAGCTGGTCGAGTTCGGTGATCGTCTTTTCGGTGTATTTGTCAAGCGGGGCCTGGGCCAGCAGGCGGCGGCGTTGGGCTGGGCTCATCTGGGCCAGCATGACCTTGCCACTGGCAGAGCAGTGCGCCGGCACACGCGAGCCCGCACGCAGGTAAAAGCGCAGGGGTGCGGCGGTCTCCACGCGGTCCAGGTAGATGACCTCGCTGCCCGAGAGCGCGGTGATGTTGCAACTCTCGCCGACCTGCTCCACCAGTCGACGCAACACGGCATGGCGCGCACCGTAGTGGCTGTCGTTGAGCAGCAGGTTCTCGGCCAGCCGGCGCAGCCGGGTGCCGGTGCCGTAATGCCGGCCGTCGCCTTCGCGCTGCAGCAGGCCCGCCGATTCGAGCTGCTGCAACATGCGGTGCAGCGTGGGTTTGGGCAAAGCGGTTTCCTCCACCAGGCTTTGCAGGGAATGGCGCTGGTCGCTGGCTGCGAACACTTCGAGCAACGCGAACAGACGCAAAGCCGGCGTGTCGGCGCTGGCTGCGAACAGTTCGGCAGGTGGGCTCTGAATCACTTTCATCGTGCCGGAACTATAGCCAAATTCCGAAAAATAGTACATGGCGTACCGATTTTTCGATATTTTCTTGACCAAGGTGGGGCTGCGGTGCTACAGTTTCCAGCGATTCGCATCTGTTCAGAACCCGTCCGCACCAGGAGAAAACACCATGAGCCCCACCCCCGCCACGCAGCGCCCGGTCGTCACCGGCGTGCAGAAGATGACCCCTTCCGAGGCCTTCGTCGAAACCCTGGTTGCCAACAACGTGACCGACATGTTCGGCATCATGGGCTCGGCCTTCATGGACGCGATGGACATCTTCGCGCCCGCCGGCATCCGGCTGATTCCCGTGGTGCACGAACAGGGAGCCGGTCACATGGCCGACGGTTATGCACGCGCCAGCGGCCGCCACGGTGTGGTGATCGGGCAAAACGGCCCCGGCATCAGCAACTGCGTCACGGCCATTGCCGCTGCCTACTGGGCGCACAGCCCGGTGGTGCTGATCACCCCCGAGACCGGCACCATGGGCCAGGGCCTGGGCGGTTTCCAGGAAGCCAATCAGCTGCCGATGTTCCAGGAGTTCACCAAGTACCAGGGCCATGTGAACAACAACAAACGCATGGCTGAATACACCGCGCGTTGCTTCGACCGGGCGCATTCCGAGCTCGGCCCGACACAGCTCAACATCCCGCGAGACCTGTTCTATGGAGAAATCTCGGTCGAGATTCCGCGCCCGATGAAACTCGACCGCGGCGCTGGCGGCGAGGCCAGCCTGAACGCTGCCGCCGAGTTGCTCGCCACGGCCAAGTTCCCGGTGCTGATCTCCGGGGGCGGCGTGGTGATGGGTGACGCGTACGCCGAATGCATCGCACTGGCCGAGCGCCTGGGCTGCCCGGTGGTCAACAGCTACCAGCACAACGACTCGTTCCCCGCCAGCCACCCGCAGTGGTGTGGCCCGCTGGGGTACCAGGGCAGCAAGGCCGGCATGAAACTCATGGCCGAGGCCGATGTCGTGATTGCCCTGGGCTCGCGCCTGGGCCCGTTCGGCACCTTGCCCCAGTACGGCATGGACTACTGGCCCAAGAACGCCAAGATCATCCAGATCGACGCCGACCACAAGATGCTGGGCCTGGTAAAGAAGATCGACGTGGGCATCTGTGGCGACGCCAAAGCCGCCGCCGCGGCACTGACCGCACGCCTGGCCGGCCGTACGCTGGCCTGTGATGCCACGCGCGCCGAGCGCGCAGCAAAAACGCAATCCGAAAAGGCCGCCTGGGAAAAAGAGCTCAACGAATGGACCCACGAGCGCGACGCCTACAGCCTGGACATGATCGAAGAGGCCAAGCAGGAAACGACTCCCACCGGCGGCCACTGGCTGCACCCGCGCCAGGTGCTGCGCGAACTGGAAAAGGCCATGCCCAAGGATGTGATGGTGTCCACCGACATCGGCAACATCAACTCGGTCGCGCACAGCTACCTGCGTTTCGAGCGCCCGCGCAGTTTCTTCGCCCCCATGAGTTTCGGCAACTGCGGTTATGCATTGCCCACCATCATCGGTGCCAAGGCGGTCGCGCCCGAGCGGCCGGCCATCAGTTATGCCGGTGACGGCGCCTGGGGCATGAGCATGAGCGAGATCATGACCAGCGTGCGCCACAACATCCCGGTGACGGCGGTCGTGTTTCACAACCGCCAGTGGGGCGCGGAGAAGAAGAACCAGGTCGACTTCTACAACCGCCGCTTCGTGGCCGGCGAGCTCGACAACCAGAGCTTCGCCGGCATCGCCCGTGCCATGGGCGCCGAAGGCATCGTGGTGGACAAGCTCGAGGACGTGGGCCCGGCCTTGAAGCGCGCCATCGACATGCAGATGAACGAGGGCAAGACCTGCGTCATCGAAATCATGTGCACGCGTGAACTGGGCGACCCCTTCCGCCGCGATGCGCTGGCCAAACCCATCCGTTTCCTCGACAAGTACAAGGACTACGTTTAAGCACGCAGCCACCCAACCCATGGCCGCGCCGAACGTCACCCATGCCCGCCTGGCCACGCTGGTCGCGCGCGCGCGGCAACAAGTGTTCGGGCGGGACCTGCCACGGGTGGGCGTCGTTTACCCCTGCGATGTACTGGCGCTCGATGCGGCGCAGCACATCGCGGCGGCTGGCATTGCGCGTCCGATCCTGATCGGTCCGCGTGATCTGATCGAAGCGGCCGCAGACCAGGCCGGGGTGGCACTGTCTGCGTTCGAAATCATCGACACCGGGCCGGTCGCCACCGAAGCCGCGCTGCGTGCCACGGCGCTGGCCCGGTCGGGCGCCCTGGCGGCGCTGATGAAGGGCTCACTGCATACCGACGAATTGATGTCCGCCGTGGTCCACCGCTCGTCCGGTCTGCGCACTGCATCACGCATCAGCCACGCCTTTTTGTTTGACCTCCCGCGGTACCACAAGCTGATTGCGCTGGCCGACTGCGTGGTCAACATCGCGCCGGACCTGAAGACCAAGCACGACATCATCGGCAACGCGGTGCGTTTGCTGCAGGCGCTGGGCATTGAACAACCCAAGGTGGGCATTGTGGCCGCCGTGGAGTCGGTCAACCCGTCGATCCCGGCCACGCTGGACGCACAGGCGCTGGTAGCGTCGGCCCAGGCGCTCGCCTGGCCCGGCGCTCTGGTCGAAGGGCCATTCGGATTCGACAACGCGTTTTCGGCCGAGGCCGCACGAATCAAGCAGATGGACTCGCAGGTCGCGGGCGACGCCGATCTGCTCATCATGCCCGATCTCAATGCCGGCAACATGCTCTACAAGAGCTTCAACTATGTGGGCGGCGGCGACTGCGCCGGATTGGTGCTGGGCGCCAGCGTGCCCATCGTGCTGACCTCGCGCGCCGACTCGCGGCAATCGCGCATCGCCTCGGTGGCGCTGGCGGTGCTGACGGCAGGCTGAAACAGCCCAGCCAGCGATTGGCCAGACCAGAACTCCCCCGCAGATCAGCCCTGCGCGGGCGGGTCCGACCGAGTGGACCTGAAAACATGCCGTTTGAGAATCCTGTTCCCGCGCCAAATTCGCAATGAGAATGTCGGGTGCCCGGTTCATTTCTCCGGCACCAACCCCAAGATGACCGTCAGGCTGCTCGTTTGCCCTGTTGCGCCTGCAGCAAATCATGCAGGTATTCCGGCGCAAAATCAGCACCATTGGACCATGCTACCGTTCGCATCAGCGGATGTTGTGTCGCAGTGGCGAAAACGCTCGGATCACGCAACGCCTCGAACACTTCGCCGAAGAGTTCATCCGCCAGGCTCACCTCTCCGGCGGCACCATTGTTGAAGCGCAGAAAAAGCCGGTAGTCTGGCAGTGCCTGAACTTCGGTGGTGTGCAAAATCATAGGGGTCACTCCAGTGGTTGGATGGGGTTCAAGGGCTTGAGTTGAGTCGCCAGTTGCCAGTCGACTTCCAGTTCATCACGGTGCATCGCCAGCCACTCACGCACCATCGACAAGGCCCGTCCTGGCAGAGAACCTGCGTACACCTTGCCGTCCAGGGTGAACAGTGCCTCGTGCTCACCGTAAACCGCATGAAAGTGCGCTGGCGGGTGTTCACGCCAGTTCATGTAGATCACTATGCCGAAAAAGCGTGAAAGTTCGGGCATGGTCAAGCCGTATTGAATCGAATTGCTTCGGACTTCGCCTCAAGGCCGATGCTTCCATTATGGCCGCCGTCGCGGCCTTGGCGGCGCTGGCAACGCACCGAGAAATATCGCGAAGCGCTGGCGCCGGGCAAGGGTTCACTGATCACCACCTCGTCGGTCGACGTCTGGCGCGCAACCATTGGCAACCCGGCTTACGCCACCTCCAAGGTCGGCGCGATCCATCTCACCGACACGCTGGGTAAGGCCTGGGCTGCGAAGGGCATCCGGGTCAACGGCGTGGCACCAGGCCTGGTGGACACCAAGGTCACCATGGACAACCCGCAGCGCCGCCAGGACGGTACCGACGGTATCCCGGCCGGGCGACTCGGCCACCCTACGACATGACCGGCGCCTGCCTGAACCTGGCATCGCCGCTGGCGGCATACGTGTTCGGGCAGACGATCACCATCTCCGGGATCGCGTCGGCCACACCTACCTGCCGCCACCGTTCCTGCAGGACGCACAGGGCCCCAGGGAACAGGCCTCGATTTTGGACTGCCTGGTCACGTCCGTCGGTGACCTGTCCGCGGAAATGAAGGTGGCCATGACTGGGATGTCCAAGGCAGGGAAGGCCGCAGCAGTTGCGCGCAAACCGGCAAAGTGAAAGGCTAAGGGCAAGCAGGGTCCCGGACGACCACGCTGATCGAGCCTCAGTAAGGCGGCGCCGGCAGGCCAACACCGCAGTGCTCATGCAACAGGCCGCGGCTGCTGCATGCGAACTGCGGCTCTAAACTTGCTTTCTTACACTTACGCAGCCGCAATAGCCTGAACCGACATACACCATGAATCCATCTGACTTGATTGACCGCTTTTGCGAGCGCCCCGCCGCTGAGAAACTGGTATTGGCCACATTGGCCCTGGTCGGGTCAACGCCCGGAAAAAGTCGCCTGGTGGAGTATTTGCGCCAGGCGGGCTTTCGCACGCAGGCCGGTATTGCCTACACCCATGCATCCATCGACAACGTTTTGTCCCCGCTGATACGGGTGGGCCTGGTGGACGACACCACGGTGGGTGGATTGCGCTGCGCCGGCGCCGTGCAGGCCAATGCACT
>JAYVRP010000119.1:0-8375 GCA_043776215.1 Rhodoferax sp.
GGCAGTGGAGCGTGGCGCATCCTTGTCGATTTCCCAGTCTGCCTGCCCGGCCACCACATACCGGGCGCGGCCCTCCATCTTGGCCCTGTACATCGCTGCATCGGCCGCATTGACCAGCCCTTCACGGTCCATCGCGGCCGTGGGATAGATTTGCGCTACGCCAATACTGAAGGTGACACGGTCGTCCGATGGTGATGCGCTGTGGGGAATGTTTTCCTGCCGTACACGCTGCAGGCAGCGTTGTGCCAGATCCTGGGCATGCAGGATGTCGGCACCCGGCAACAAGAGCACGAACTCCTCACCGCCGTACCGCGCCAGCAATTCGCCGGCCCGGCGCACGCACGACGCCAGCACCTGGGTGACCCGGCGCAGGCATTCGTCGCCTGCCAGGTGGCCGTACTGGTCGTTGTAGCGCTTGAAGTGGTCGATATCCACCATCAGCAGGCTCAGGCTGGTGCCGGCACGCGCGGCACGTTGCCACTCGACGGCCAGCATTTCGTCGAACCGGCGCCGGTTGGCGATGCCGGTCAGGCCGTCGGTAATGGACTGGCGCGACAGGTTTTCATTGGCCTGCGCCAGCAGTTGCTCCTTGCGCACCAGGTGGGTGACTTCGGCCAGTGCCAGCACCGTGATGCCGCTCGCGGTCCTTGCTGCGTACGAGTGAATCCAGCGATCACCCGAATATTTTTGCAGAGCCGGGCCGGCGTCCGCACTCGGGGAGGCCAGAGGCCGAGCGACCGATGGTGTGGGGTCGCCGGAACTGGCGACCGGCACAGCCAGCGTCAACTCGCGTTGCACCGCACCCTGTAGTCCGCCAGGCGACGCATCGGCGCCGGCGACGCCTGGAAACATCCGGACCAACGCCTGGTTGCGCAACACGAGCCGGTCTTGGGTGTCGAAGATTGCGATACCGATAGGCAGCGCATCGAGGGCGTTGACAAGCACATCGCGTGCACTGTCCGACGCCTGGCGTGCGCGCTCCATGGCACTCTCGTGTTCGAAGGCGCGCCGTGCCGCAATCCGCGCGCGGTGGATGTCGTACTGTGCTTGCAAGGCTTGGCGCCAGAGCCAGGCGCAGGCGGCCGCGCACAGAACCATGCCCGACAAGCCCAGCCACAAGCCGCCTGCAGTGGCGCCGGCACCGACCAACCACCATGCCAGTGCCTCGCATGCGAGCGAGAGCGCTGCCAACACCGTCGCGGGTCGGGTCGAGGGAAGGTTCGCCGGGCTTGCCATGTTGGGAGCAGAAGGTTGTCAAGTGGCACTGACCGACAATTGTGGCGATGAACACCCGGAAAGTCCTGGGCTTTGGTCACACTTATCGGATGTTGCAGCGTGCCAGCGTATTCGTGCATACCCTTTGAAGGTCACCGCCCGTTGAAACCAGCCAGAAGCTTGTGCTCGATCAAGCTTTTTTGGCGCCGACACCCCATTGACACGGTTGATAAGATCCAGCGGATGTCCGGGCCGGCTCTGAGCCCTTCGACGCGGCTCAGGACTGGCCTGGCGAAGAATCAAAGGGAGCCCGCTCCAGAACGAGACCACTTTTCATGACCTTATTTGCGATATTGCTGGGAACCCTGATCGCCGGCATTGGCAGCGTGTGGATCGCCGCGTTGTTGAGTTTTGGTGCTTTGGCGCGCCATACACGCCACATGCTGAGCCTCTCGGCAGGCGCGTTGCTGGCCACCTCGTTCATGCATCTGCTACCGGAAGCGTTCGAAAGCCAGGCCAGTGCGCATGACCTGTTTGTGGCGCTCCTGGTGGGGTTGGTGTTTTTCTTTCTGCTGGACAAGGCGGAGCTGTGGCACCACGGACACGAACACCATCACGACCACGATGATGCGCTGGCCGGCAGTGACACCCTGGAGCACCACCATGGTCACAAGCAGGCGCATGCGCGCCCGTCTGCCGACAAACGCCCCATGACGGGCAGTTGGGCCGTGCTGGCCGGCGACAGCGTGCATTGTTTCGGCGACGGTATCCTGATTGCGTCGGCGTTCGTGGCCGATGCCCGCCTGGGCATCATTGCCTCGCTGGCGGTGCTGGCACACGAAGTTCCGCACCATATGGGCGACCTGTTTGTGCTGCGGTCCGGGTCGAACAACCGGCGCGCGGCCCTGGTCAAGGTGTCGATGGCCGGTGCCGTGACAGCCATCGGGGGTTTGGTGGGTTATTGGCTGGTCGAGCAACTGCAGGAGTACCTGCCGTTTTTTCTGGTCGCCGCCAGCAGCAGCTTCGTCTATGTGGCACTGGCCGACCTGATTCCACAATTGCAGACGCGTCTGACTGCGCGTGAAACGGTCACCCAGATCTGCTGGTTGCTGTCTGGAATTGCTCTGGTGACGCTGGTCAGCGGGTTGGCGCACGGTCATTGACCGGTGCGCCCGGAAGCTGCAGTTGCCGGAGGCTGTCGAAACGACGCGCAAGGCCGCTGAGCGGATCGGTGAATTCGACCGACTTGGCGAGCAATTGCAATGGTTCTGTGTAGTTGACCGGTCCTTCAGGTGTCAGGTGCGGATAGATACCGTCGCCCCGGATGGGCAACCCCAGGGCGTTCATGTGCACGCGCAACTGGTGCCTGTGTCCGGTCACCGGCACGAGTTCGTAGCGGCCCCAGCCACCACGGCTCTCCAGCAGCCGGAGGCCGGTTTCCGTGTTGGGGGTTCCGGGTACCTCGTGCTGCTGCATGAAATGCGCCGCCGTCTCCATCCGGCTGACACGCTTGGGCGGCAGTATTGCGCCGGGTCGCCACGGGGCAATGGCCTCATAGGTCTTGCGGATCCGGTGTTCACGGAACAAGGCATGGTAGGCACCACGTGTGAGCGGCTGGGTCGAGAACAGCACCAGCCCGGCGGTGTCGCGGTCGATCCTGTGCAGCGGCACCAGCGTCTCGATGCCCAGTTCGCGTTTGAGGCGCACCAGCACGGTTTCCTGCAGGTACCTGCCCGACGGAACCACCGGCAGGAAATGCGGCTTGTCCACCACCAGCAGGTGCGCGTCCTGGTGCAGCACCACGGCCTCGAAGGGAATGCGCGGCTCCGACTCGATGCTTCGGTAGTAATAGAGCCGCAGGCGCGCCTGGTAGAGCCGCTCCGGCATGACGCGTATGCCGTGTTCATCGACCACTTCGCCGCTTTGCATGCGCGACAGCCAGATGCCGGGCGACTGGTGCGGAAAACGCTGCACCAGGAAGTCGAGCATCGTGCTCCAGGGACCGGGCGGAAGTGCCACGCAACTCGCGCCGACCCCCTCGCGTGTCGGCAACACTCCAGGGGCCGCGCTTACACCCGATGAAAGACCAGGTCCCATACGCCGTGGCCGAGGCCGAGGCCGCGCTTTTCAAATTTGGTGATCGGGCGGTAGCTGGGCCGCGGCGCGTATCCGCCGAGTTCGGGGTGCGTCCTGGCGTAGCGGTTGGACAGCATCGGTTCGCGGCCCAGCACCTCGCGCATTTGTTCGGCATACGGCTGCCAATCCGTTGCGCAGTGCAGGTAGCCACCAGGCTTGAGCCGCGCGGCAAGGCGCGTGATCAGCGCGTCCTGCACCAGGCGCCGTTTGTTATGCCGCTTCTTGTGCCAGGGATCGGGGAAAAAGATATGAACGCCGTCAAGGCCGCGGGCCGGAGCATCGGCGCTCCAGGCCGGCAACATGTGGTCGATGACCTCCACGGCATCGTGGGCCAGGATGCGGATATTGGTCAGACCCAGGTCACCGATGCGTTTGAGCAGCGCACCGACGCCGGGTTCGTGCACTTCACAACACAGGAATTGCGTCTGCGGCAGCAAGGCGGCGATATGGGCCGTGGCCTCGCCCATGCCGAAGCCGATTTCCAGCACCAGCGGTGCCGGCCCGGTGGTGGCACTGTCTGCGGTGGTGGCAAGTTGCGGGTACAGGCTTGTCAAGGCCGTGAGTGAGGCCGAATACGGCACCAGGAAACGTGGCCCCAGTTCCTCGACGGCGCGGAATTGGCCGGCCGTGGTGCGGCCCGCGCGGCGCACGAAGCTGCGCACATTGCGAGGATAGGGAACGTTCGTCGGGGCGGCGGAGGCGGTGGTGTCAGGCAGGGAGGGCGGGTGGGAGATCGTCACAGCGAGGGATTGTAAAGACTGCGCCATGCGGCCACCCACGCCGCGAGGGCGTCCCCCAAGGCTCCCGAATGCGCGTGCAAGCCGAGCGGCGCCGCAGCAGCGTTCAGTGCCTGCAGCGGGTGCGCAGTGTCCACGGCTGGCGCGCCGTTTTGCTTGGACAGCTTCTCACCGTCGGCCCCGAGCACCAGCGGCGTGTGCAGGTAACGCGGTGCCGGCAGACCCAGCGCACGTTGCAGCAGGATCTGGCGCGCTGTGTTGTCCGCCAGGTCGGCACCACGCACGACATGTGTGACGCCCTGGGCGTGGTCATCGACCACGACCGCGAGCTGGTAGGCAAACGGGCCGTCCGCCCGCTGCACGACGAAATCCCCAACCTCGGACCGGACATCCTGCTGCTGCTGGCCCAGGCGGCGGTCGGTCCACTGGATCGGTGCTTCCTGGTCGTGGTTGCGAAACCGGACGGTGAGCGCCGGCTTGCCGTGCAGCCCCGAGCGGCACGTGCCCGGGTACACGATTTCCGCGTGGCGCGCGCGCTGGACGCCGTGGCGGACGAGTGCGTCCCGTACGTCCTTGCGTGAACAGCCGCAAGGGTAGGTGTGCCCAAAGCGCGTCAACTGTGCCAGTGCCTGTTGGTACGAGGCCGTGCGCTGCGCCTGGAAGACGGGCACCTGGTCCGGGTGCAACCCGCAGTCCTGCAGTTGTCGCAGGATCACCGATGCCGCGCCCGGAATGCAGCGCTGGGTGTCCAGGTCTTCGATCCGTACCAGCCATGTGCCGGCGCGGCCCGCATTCCAGGCGCGGGCATCGAGCCAGCTGGCCAACGCCGCTACCAGGGAGCCGGCATGCAGAGGGCCGGTGGGCGAGGGCGCAAATCGGCCGATGTACTGTGGCGCCGTGTTCGTCACGCCATCGTCAGCGCGAGCTCGAGGCCCGAGACAAAAGCATCTTCCACGCGGTGGCCGATGCACCAGTCGCCGCACACACCCAGGCGCACACGTGCGTCCCAGAGGTGGCTCTTGCCCAGTGGCGTGATGGTCTGGGCGTAGGCCCAGCGGTGCACTTGCACGTGGGCGGGCTCTGCGCGAATACCGGTCACCTCGGAAAACGCCTTGCACAACTTGGCCTGGACACGCAGCGGGTCGTCTTCGAAATGTTCCCGCGACCAGCTTCCGCTGGCCTGCACGGTCCAACGCTCGATCGGCTCGCGCCCTGGTTTGGAGGACTCGCGCGCCAGCCATGCGATCCGGTGGTGTGTGCTGCGAGCGGCGTTCCATTGCGGGCCCAGCGTGCTGAAAGTCGGCTGCATGGCCTGCGGGAAGGCCAGCATCAATGTCCAGCAGGGTGCCACTTGCACGGCGTCAATGGCCTGGGCCATGCTGTCAGCGAGGTCCGAGTTCTGCAGCAATTCGCGCGCCTGCCAGGCCGGAAGGGCCAGCAAAACCGTGTCGAATCCAGACAGCGTCTCGCGTTTGTGGCCCGTGTCGGTATCCGGGCCGACAGCGTGAAGTTGCCAGTGGTGCGTCTGGCTGGCGTCCCGTTCCAGCCGCGTGACCCTGGTCTCCAGGTGCAGGCTGCCACTCTTGACCAGGGGCTCGGCCCAGGCTGTCGGCAAGCTGTTCATGCCCGGCACAGGAACCCAGTGCGGCTCGCGTGCCGGCAGCCCGGCGGCAGCGACCCGTCCATGCGCGTCGAGCACGCGCACGGTGTTGGCGCTCCACGGCTTGCACCGGCCCGGCACGATCTGCAGCGCGGCGGCAAAACGCCCGTCGCGTACGGTGAAGTACTGGGTTCCGTGGTCAAACCCGCCAAAGGGGCTGTTGCGGGTGGCCATGCGCCCGCCCGGGCGGGCGCTTTTCTCGAACACGCTGACGCGATGGCCGGCCTGCATCAAGGTGCGAGCACATGTGATACCCGCGATACCTGCGCCGACGATGGCGACGTGCTTGGACTCTGGCATGGGCTGGTCTCCGGGTTGTGGTTATGCCTTGCACTTTACACGCCTGCAGCAGCCACGCTGCGGTGGGCCAGCCCTGCCATGCGCCAGGTCAATAGTGGCCGTGGTTGGACAGCAGGGCCTGCCGCGTCACCGGACTCTCCAGTTGCTGCAGCCACCAAGCCATGGCCTTGCCCCCGGTTTGCCCCTTCACGCCGCGCCAGGCGTAGTGGGATGTGACGTGGCGTTGGGTGCGCTCGGTCTTCTTCACGACCAGTCGGCCGGTGTCGATGAAGGCGTGGGCCATGCAACGCGGGACATTGCCGCCGCCGAGTCCGCGCAACTGGGCGTCCAGTTTGGCCTGCATGCTGCCCACGGTGAACACGTCCTGGCCACTGAGCAACCCGATGGTGACGCCACCGCCGCGCTGCACCGAGTCGGCCACGGCGACGGCGCGGTGCTTCTGGATCACCGCATCACTCAGTGGTTCGGGCATGGCCGCAAGCGGATGGTGGGGCGCCACGGCATAGACAAATTCCACCTGGCCCAGTGGTTTGCAGTGCACATGGGCCACGGCGGAAGCCTCCTGGCCAACACCCAGTGCCAGGTCGGCCTGGCCCGAGGTCAGCGCCTCCAGCGTGCCCGAGAGTGTCTCGTCGCGCAGGCGGATCCGGGTCGGAGGAGACAGTCGAAAGAAGCTGTCGCAGAGCTCCATGATGGTGGCGCGCGAAATGATGGTGTCGAGCGCGATCGTGAGCTGGGGCTCCCAGCCTGTGGCCACGCGTTTGACGCGATTGGCGACGGCATCGATCTCGTCGAGCAGGCGGCCGCCTTCGCGCAACAACTCGGCACCGGCCTCGGTGAGACTGGCCTGGCGCGAACTGCGGTCGAACAGCAACACGTCCAGCGCGTCCTCGATCTGGCGCACGCGGTAAGTGAGTGCGCTGGGCACCATGCCCCTCTTGCGGGCTGCGGCAGCAAAGCTGCCCTCGCCGGCGATGGCCTGCAACATCTCGAGTGCGTCGGGGGTCAGGAAGTTGCGGGCATTTTGCATGTTCGGTATATTTGCATTCGAATATTTTGAATGATGCCATCAAAACCGGTGCACCGCTGCAGGCGTGGGAGCCCCTAAAGTCACAGACTTCCAAGGCGCACACATCATGTTCACCATTCGCAAGTCACAAGACAGGGGATTCGCCGACCACGGCTGGCTCAAATCCTTCCACAGCTTCTCGTTTGCCGGCTACCACGACCCCCGGCACGTGGGCTGGGGCAACCTGCGCGTGATCAACGAGGACCGCATCACCCCCGGCACCGGCTTCGGTACGCACGGGCACCGCGACATGGAAATCATCAGTTATGTGCTCAGCGGCGAGCTGGCGCACAAGGACACGCTGGGCAACGTCAAGGCCATCCCCCCAGGCGACGTGCAGCGCATGAGTGCAGGCACCGGCGTGCGGCACAGTGAATTCAACCATGCGCCCGACCAGAGCACCCACTTCCTGCAGATCTGGCTGGAGCCGAACGTGACGGGCATCCCGCCGAGCTACGAGCAAAAGACCTTTGCCGAGGCACACAAGCGCGGGCGGCTGCGCCTGGTGGCCTCCCCGGATGGCGCCGAAGGCTCGGTGACGATCCACGCCGATGCGTCCGTGCATGCCGGGCTGTTCGATGCCGGCGAGTCGGCCGTGCTGCCGCTTGACCCGCAACGCAAGGCCTATGTCCATCTGGTGCAGGGAGCCTTGCGGGTCAACGGCCACCTTCTCGCGGCGGGTGATGCCGCGCTGATGCAGGGTGAGGCACAAATCGCATTGACCGACGGCGTGCTTTCCGAAGTGCTGGTGTTCGACCTGTCGGCATGAGCGCCGGCGTCCATTTGATCCCGTTTTCCATTTCCCTTTCTCAACTCCAACCTTCAAGGACTTCACCATGACTTCTTCCATTCAAAACACCTTGTCCCTGGTCGGCCGGCTGCTGCTGGCACTCCTGTTCCTGCCGGCGGGCCTCATGAAAATTGCCGGGTTTGCCGGGACGGTAGGCTACATCGGGTCGGTCGGGTTGCCGCTGCCTCAACTCGGCGCCGTGATCGCGATCGTGGTCGAGGTGGGTGGCGGCCTGGCCTTGCTGGCCGGGTTCGGTACCCGAATCGCGGCCCTGGTGCTGGCGATCTTCACGCTGGCAGCCACCATCCTGTTCCACAACTACTGGGGCATGCCTGCCGAGCAGGTGATGGTGCAGCAACTGATGTTCTTCAAGAACATCGCCGTGGTCGGTGGGTTGCTGGTACTGGCGGCGCATGGCGCAGGCGCATTCAGCCTGGACGGCAAGCGTGCGGGCGCCTCGGGCGCAGG
>JAYVRP010000120.1:0-2540 GCA_043776215.1 Rhodoferax sp.
TGATCGACACCGACGACGTGTACGACCAGGCGCAGCAATTCATGGCACATGTAATGCCTGAGCATGCCGCCCGCGTCAAGCGCTACCGGGACGACGCCCCGTTGTTCTCGCGCTTCCAGATCGAACACCAGATCGAATCCGCCTACGCGCGCACTGTGCAGTTGCCCAGCGGCGGCGCCATCGTGATCGACCATACCGAAGCTCTGGTATCGGTGGACGTGAACTCCGCGCGGGCCATCCGTGGCGGCGACATCGAAGAGACTGCCACACGCACCAACCTCGAGGCAGCAGATGAGGTGGCCCGTCAGATGCGCCTGCGCGACCTGGGCGGACTGATCGTCATCGACTTCATCGACATGGAGGAAAGCCGCAACCGCCGCGACGTGGAAAACCGCCTGCGCGACGCGCTGCGCCAGGACCGTGCCCGCGTGCAGTTCGGCTCCATCAGCAAATTCGGCCTGATGGAGATGAGCCGCCAACGCCTGCGCCCAGCGCTCAGCGAAGGGGCATCCATCCCCTGCCCGCGTTGCGGTGGTTCTGGGCACATCCGTGACACGGAAAGCTCGGCATTGCAGATCCTGCGCATCATCCAGGAAGAGTCGCTCAAGGACAACACGGCGTCCGTGTTGTGCCAGGTGCCGGTCGACGTGGCTTCTTTCCTGCTCAATGAAAAACGCACTGAAATTGCCAAGATCGAGCTCAAGCAGCGCATCAACGTGCTGATGGTGCCCAACAAGACGCTGGAAACTCCCAACTACAAGCTCGAACGCCTCAAGCACGACGATCCACGTCTGGACAACATCGAGGCCAGCTACAAAATGGCCGACGAGATGGAAGACCCGACCTCGGTGACGCGTCGCTCGCAGGAGCCGACGAACCGGCAGACACCGGTCATCAAGGGTGTGTTGCCCGATGCTCCGGCGCCCGCTGCCGCGCCGCGACCGGAAGCAATCGTGCCACCACCGGCTGCTGTGCGCGCAGTGCCGCCTTCTGCAGCGCCGACGCCAGCACCTGCCGCTGTCGCTGCCCCTGCGGAGAAGGGTTTCTTCGGATGGATCAAGAACCTGTTTGGTGCGCCACCAGCCGTACCGGCAGCAGCGCCTGCCAAGGTCCAGCAGGAGCCTGCAAAGGAAGACAAGACCGACAGTCGGCCGGCGCGCGATGGACGCAAACCCGAAGGCCGGGATGGGCCGCGTGGTGAAGGACGCGGTGAGGGCCGAGGCCGCGGTGGTCGCGGCGGGCGCGGTGGCCGTTCCGACCGGGGCCCGCAAGGGCCACGGGAACGCGCCGAGGGAAGCGCATTGCCCGCCATGGCCGACGGCGCCGTGGTACCAGTTGCCTTGGGGACACCGGGCCTTGACGGGCCGCGACCCGAACCACGTAACGAGCGCCCGCCACGCAATGGCGAACGGGGTGGCCGCGGACGTGGCGGTGCCGAACGCACCGAGAATAGTGACCGCCCGCTCCGAGCCGACCGCGGGCAGGAACGGTCCGAGCCCTCTGCCGAAGGCCAGGCCGAACGTAGCGGAGAAATGCGCGAGCCACGTGAAAGCCGTGAACCCCGTGAAGGTCGCGAGGGTCGAGAAGGCCGGGGAGAGCGTCGACCGGACCGTCGGCCACGTCAGGAAGCGGCAGAGCCGACCACTGGTACTGCGGACGGTCAGTCCGGCGGCACCAATGCCGAGGATGTTGCCGGCAATACTGGCAATTCCATGGCGTCGTCGGAGCAGTCTGCGGCCCGAGCCGACGTTGGCGAGGGTCGGGAGGGTCGCCCTCGTCAAGGGCGTGAGCGGCGCCCGCGCAACGACCGGCCGCCCCGTGCCGGAGATGCTGATCGGCCACTGCAGTCAGAAGCCGGGCCACAGCAGGCTCTGGAGGGTTTTGCAGCACCGGGGCCAGTATCCGAGCCGATGCAGGCCACAGCGGCACCAGTTGAAGCAGTCGTCAATCCGCATGTCCGCCCGCCAGTCGCACTGGTCACACCAACTGCCACCGGGCTGCCCAAGGTACAGACCTATGTGCTGCCGGTCGACGACCTGGCGCACATTGCTCACGGCTGCGGCTTGCAATGGATCAACTCGGATAACGACAAGATCCGTCTGGCCCAGGAAGCCATCGCATCGCAGCCGAAGGCGATCCACGTTCCGCGTGGGCGCCCTGCACCGGTTGTGCTCGATGAAGGGCCGCTGGTGCTGGTGGAAACCCGGCGCGACCTGCGCACTATGACGCTGCCCTTCGAACAGGTGGCGAGTTGAGCGGATAGACGCCGCTCGACCTCAGGCTTGTGCCGCGTTGCGCCAAGCCTGTGTTGCGGCGTCCGGGTCGCCTTGCTGTTGCACCAGTTCAGCCAGCAGGCGCCAGGCATCACGCCGCAAACCAGTGTCCTGCAAACGCGCCAGCGAATGCGTCAGCAGCTGATTCGCCTTTCCCCATAACTGCAGGCGCATGCACGTGACACCGGCCAGGTACTGAAGGATCGCGTCGCCCGGATTTTGCAATTGTGCGGACTCTATCCGGGCCAGCCAGGCAGCATCCGGTGC
>JAYVRP010000121.1:0-2540 GCA_043776215.1 Rhodoferax sp.
CACTGGACTGTTTGTGTCCGGGCTCAGCTTACCGCATCGCTTTCGGTCCCCGGGCCGGGCAGAAGGTGCTGACGGTGAAGGGCGCCATGCCCAGGCAGGTGGAGTTCAAGCAGACGCTGTGCGCCGATATCAATGGATTCAGTCTGCACGCTGCCGTGCGCTGCGCGGCCGACGAGCGCCAGGCGCTGGAGCAACTGTGCCGCACATCACCCGTCCGGCACTGGCCGACGATCGGGTTCAGACCAACGCCGCCGGCCAGGTGGTGCTCAAGCTCAAGACCGCCTGGCGCGAGGGCACCACGCGCCTGGTGATGTCACCGCTGGAGTTCATGCACCGGCTGGCAGCGCTGGTGCCACGGCCCAGACTGCACCTGATGCGCTTCCATGGCGTGCTGGCACCCAACGCCAAGCTGCGCGCGCTGGTGGTGCCGCAGGAGCCCGAGACGCCCGCCCAATCTGTGGCGCCTGCCCCGTGCGAGGCGAACTGCGCGCATCACCGAGCGGTGCGGCTGAGCTGGGCCCGGCTGCTCAAGCGGGTGTTCGAGCTCGACCTGCAGCACTGCCCGAACTGCGGTGGCGATCTGAGGATCATTGCGGCGATCCTGGAGCCACCGGTGATCGAGAAGATCCTCACGCACCTGCTGCCGCTGGAGTCGGCTGCGTCCGAGTGGTTGCAAGACCGATGGAAGCGGCCCGAAGGCAAGGGATAACCCGTAGACGGCGCCAGAGGCAGACGCATTTTGGCTGGGCCATCGACGCCCGACAGATCGCCAGCAGATCTCAGCCTGCATCCAAAGTCGGATTCAAGCGCGTCAGGCGCTGTGATTCGTCCCACACTGCCGAGTTCGGGGTACCGTGGGGAAGGAAAAGGGCGTTTGAAAAGTCTATCCCCGACACAGCTGGACTATACGCCTGCTTCTTCCGATTTGCGACGACGAGCAACAACTCCCATGAGCCCAACGCCGGCAAGCATCAGGGCGTAGGATTCGGGTTCGGGGACCGATGTCACCAACCATGTGCCAACTCCTTCATACGTGGCGTTGACCGATGCGCCGCCCCAATCGGTAAAGGCCGAGGCAAAGCTAATGGGGCCCTGGGTGCTGGTCACGTTTGTCCGAAGCACCACGTTTCCTATCTTCACCATCAACGTACCACCTGGCGAGGAGTAGTGAGGATCGCCCAAATATCCAGCGGTTTCAAATAGCGAGCAACACAATGAGTAAGTAACACCGGTGAGGCTTTGAAGCAGCACGACACCTGGGACGTTCGCCACAGTTCCGTAGTAGGCAGAATTCCCAGGGTCATTGATGTCTGGAATAGCGGCAGCGGCAAAGAGTGACTGCAGCTCCTGATTGCTGGCCACACGAAATCCTGCGAACCTAAGGTCTGATTGCAGTAGGCCCTGTACATCCAGAAATGACAGCCCTTTAGTGGCAACCGGCGTAAGCCAGTCGAGGCTGTGTCCTGAGTCTCTCGTAATTGAGCCTTGGCCAAATGCCGGGTGATCGATCGAGGATAAGGCGGCGAATGAATTTGCACTGAACATTGCAAGAACAACGGCGATCAATCCGGCAAATAAGCGAGTCATAGGTACACCTTTTGTATCGGAATAGCCTCAAGGCAAGTGAGAATCGGTGGCAATATTGGGCTTCCCTGGTGGCCGCACAAGTTTTGGCAGACCGGGGCGCTGGCATTTGTTGACGCGCATGGTTTCAAATTCGGTCGAAGCAAGAATCGCGCCCCAAAATTACAGCTTGGCAATAAGCCATGGCGGGCGAGGCTTGCGGAAGCTCCATCGCATCACGGGTTCGATCCGCTGGAGCGCCAATGTAAGTTTTCCCGACGAAATTGACCCGCCCCGGCCGGCCGCATCAATACCCGCACCGATGCCGACCGGGCGGCACTTCATTGCCGACATCGACGGATTCAGCCTTCACGCGGCCGTACCAACGTGAACATAAAGGGCGATGTCAGCGTGGTTGATGCGATTCGTGCTGGGCGTGCGCGCAGTGGGTTGTGACGGACCAGCCACCCGTTTGGCGCGACATGCGCACTTGGGCATAGAGCCTTGAGGACACGTGGTGGCTGCGCTTGCTGGCACCAGCACTGCCCGAACTGCGGTGGCGATCTCAGGATCATTGCGGCGATCCTGGAGCCACCCGTGATCGAGAAGATCCTCAAGCACCTGGGGTTGCAGGCGCGTGCGCCGCCTCGTGCGCCAGCCCGTGACCAGGCGCTGCAAGGGGCCTGAGGCCACCCAACCGTGACAGTTCAGGCGACCCGTCGACCAGGGCCGCTGGAGTCGGCTGCGTCCGAGTGGTTGCGAGACCGATGCAAGCGGCCCGAAGGCAAGGGATAACCCGTAGACGGAGCCAGAGGGAGACGCATTTTGGCTGGACCATCGACGCCCGACAGATCGCCAGCAGCTCTCAGCCTGCATCCAAAGACGGATTCACGCGCGTCGGGCGCTGTGTTTCGTCCCACGCTGCCGAGTTCGGGGTACCGTGGGGAAGGAAAAGGGCGTTTGAAAAGCCTATCCCC
>JAYVRP010000122.1:0-2538 GCA_043776215.1 Rhodoferax sp.
CTGGAGCGCCTGCTGGTGCAGGCCTTGGGTGGCGCCAGTGGGCCGGCGCTGGATCCGGGCGTGGCCGACATGTTCACCCGTACGGCGGCCGAAATTGCCCTGCGGCAAGAAGAAGTCGGGGTACCACCCTGCCTGCTCGTGCCAGACCTGATTCGCGGGGCGATCGCCCGGCTGGTGCGCCGCGTCGCACCGCGCCTGCAGGTACTTGGACACAGTGAAATTCCCGACACCCATACCATCCGAATTGGACCAATTCTCCGAGGTGCAGCATCATGAATATCCAACGTTTTACCGGTGCCACGGCGCGTGAGGCGCTAGGGAAGGCCCGCATGGCGTTCGGCGAGGGAACCCTGATCCTGTCCAACCGTCCGACCGCCCATGGCGTCGAGGTGATGGCCACTGGCGAGGAGAACCTCAGCGATCTGCAACACCAGTCCGCGCCCGTGGCCAGTGTGCCCGCAAGGTCCCCGACCATGGCGCGGCCTGCCGGCGCCGTGGCGCAAGCCGCCATCGCCAACCCGGCGCAGCGAGTGGAAGACGATACCGCCCAGCTCACGATGAGCACGTTGTCATTCCAGGACTACGTGCGTGAACGCATGCTGCGTAAACGCCAGACAGAAACACCGGCCCGGGCCGACGAAGTCGGTCTTCGCGCCGCGGCTCCCGGCGCACCCGCGCGGACCACGGGTGCCGCACCACCCGTCAAGCCCGTGGCCCGCCCCGCAGCCCGCGAATCTACCGCGGGCGCGCGCAGCATCGTGGACGAGTTGCAGGCCATGCGCGACCTGATCGAGGATCGCTTCAATACGTTTGCCTGGCTCAACCAGGCCAGGCAGCACCCCATCCAGTCGAACCTGATGCTCAAGCTCATGCGTGCAGGATACTCGCCCACGCTGTCGCGCACGATCCTGGAGCACATGCCGGAGGCGCTCGACGCACCCCAGGCCATCCAATGGATGATGGAAGCCATTCAACGCAACCTGAAGACCGCCGAACCCGACGGAGCCCTCTACGATGAGGGCGGCACGTTCGCCCTGGTCGGCGCGACCGGTGTCGGCAAGACCACCACAGTCGCCAAACTGGCCGGTCTGTGCGCGCGCGCTCACGGCGCCGCCAGCGTGGGCCTGATCACACTCGACACCCAGCGCATGGGAGCCCACGAGCAGTTGCGCGAGCATGCCCGCAGCCTGGCCCTGGTCGCCCACCTGGCGCACGACCGGGCCGCTTTGCAGGACCTGCTGGGCCTGTTTGCCAACAAACGCATGGTACTGATCGACACCAGTGGCCAGGCACCGCGTGACCTTGGCAAGGATGACGCGCTCAGCGTGCTCGACCTGCCAGGGGTGCGCCGGCTGCTGGTGCTCAATGCCGGCGCCCAGGGGGATGCCCTCGACCAGGTCGTATCGGCCTTCAGGTCGGAGGGTGTGCAACATGCGGTGTTGTCCAAGATCGACGAGGCGGTCAAGCTGGGTCCGGCGCTGGACGTGGCGATTCGCCACCAGTTGCAGTTGCGTGGCGTGACCAACGGACAAAAGGTGCCCGACGACTGGGCCGCGGCGGACGCGGGCGAACTGGTACGCCAATCGATGCGTGTCAACAACCCTTCCGCCTTCGATCCCAAGGCGGCCGACCTCGGTTTCTACTTCATTCAACCGGACCACCGGCCTCAGACAGCGAGGAGTTCCCATGCGTGACCGGCTGATGTTTGCGCATTCCAGGCTGGCGGCAATCACCAATGTTGGTATGCTGTCAGCCGTCAACCCCTGCATGTGCGGGGGCCGGCTCCAAACTGTGAACTGCCACTGATGTACACCGCCAAAGGTCAGCTCGACCGGGACGCCCTGATCCGGCAATACCAGCCCCTGGTGCGCAAACTGGCGCACCACATGATGGCCAAGTTGCCTGCCAGCGTGCAGGTGGACGACCTGATCCAGGTGGGCCTCATCGGCTTGTCCGAAGCCTTGTCGCGTTACGAGGCAGCGCAGGGCGTGCAATTTGAAACCTTTGCCACCCAGCGAATCCGCGGCGCCATGATCGATGAGCTGCGGGACAGCGACTGGATGTCCCGCGGTTCGCGCAAGAGCCAGAAAGATATCGAACAAGCGTTGCGCCGCCTCGAGCACCAACTCGGCCGCACACCACTGGAATCCGAAATCGCCAAGGAACTCGGCATGACGCTTCCCGATTACCAGACCTTGCTGGGCAAGGTCCGCGGCACCCAACTGGTTTACCTGGAGGACATGTCGCACGGCGGTGATGGCGAGGATGGGTTCCTCGACCGGCACGAAACCGCCGACACCAAGTCGGACCCGATGCAGGTCCTGCGCGACCAGCGGCTGCGCGAGTCCCTGGTCACGGCCATCAAGGGGCTGCCGGAGCGCGAGCAATACATCATGAGCATGTATTACGAGCAGGACATGAATCTGAAGGAAATTGCCGCCGTGCTGGGCGTGACCGAGTCACGCGTGTGCCAGTTGCACAGCCAGTCGATCGCGCGGCTTCGCGCCAAGATGCGCTCACATTGAAAGACCGGCGCCG
>JAYVRP010000123.1:0-2537 GCA_043776215.1 Rhodoferax sp.
GGCAAACAGCGGCGGGCCGCAGGTGGATCCCAGGTTGCCCATCTGGGCGATGGCCCCGTTGGCGCGCGCATGCACCAGGCTCTCGGCGCTCAGGTAAGGGACCAGCGCGAACGACGCCCCGCCGGCCATGCCGGCCATGAACATCAGCACCAGAGCGGCAGGCGCGATGGTGTTGCCGGCCACGAGGCACCACCAGACTGCCAGTCCGGCGACTGCGACGCCGCCAAACGCGAGCGGCACCAGTCGCAGGGGCGAAAGCCGGTGCTGTGCCGTCCAGCCCGCACACAACGAGCCGGCCATGACCACCAACGGCAGCACGACGGCCAGCCAGGGCCGGTCATTTCCCGCAGCCAGCGGCAAGAATGTCATCAAGGCAATCGCCATCACCGTGTAGCAGAAAAAGCACAGGCCGGGCAGGGCGGTGCGCAAACGTACATAGGTTTGCAGGTGCTGCCGTACCAGCGTGGGCAGGGACGGCCAGCGTGGTGCGGCGTGCTCCGCGGGTGCCTGTTCCAGGGCGCGGGCACAGACCATGAACGCCACGACCATGCCCGACGCATGCAACAGAAAAAAGCGGCCCAGGCCGGCATGCGTGATGAACCAGTGCCCAGTGGCCGCGCACATGGCGAACGCCACACCCACGAATGTGCTCCACAAACCCATGGCCACCGAGCGATGCTGCGGAGCACAACTGGCCGCGATCAGCGTGGGCGCGGCGACGACCACGGCCAGATGGGAGGCACCCTCGAACACGCGCGTGGCCATCAGCCACGGGTAGGGCAGCATCAGTGATTGCACGGCTGACAGCGCCGCCCCGAGTCCCAGGCCCGCCAGCAACAGTCGCCGGTAGCCGATGGCGGGGGCCATCAGGCCGACAACGACGCCGCATACCAGGCCGACCATCCCCACCGTCGACAGGGCCAGGCCAATGCGTTCTGGTGTGGTGTCGTACCTGGCCTGCAACGCGTCGAAGGCGACCGCAATCTTGGCGAATTGCATGCCGGCAAGCACGCCACAGGTCCACAGAAGCCAGATGCGCGGCCAGTGTGTGGTCGGGGACTGTTGCAAGGAGCGACCTTCAGCCCGCAGCCAGGTTGCCGAAGCAGAACAAGCGCATGGGTGGCTGCACGGGAACGTGGTGTGTGCTTCGACGAGCCAGCCCCTACAAGCTGGACTCGATCATCCTGCGCAGCTCGGGCGTGATCTCGGGCAGGATGCCAAACCAGGCATGGAAGGCGGGGCGTGCCTGGTTGAGCAGCATGCCCAGGCCGTTGACGGTCGGGTTGCCACGTGCGCGTGCCGTGGCGAGCAAGGGGGTTTCCATCGGCACGTAGATCACGTCCGAGACCAGCGCCTGCAAAGGTAGCTGGCCCAGGTCCACGTCCAGCGGCGGGTTGCCATGCATGCCCTGGGTTGTGGTGTTGACCAGTAAGGCGGCGCCGGCGAGCGCGTCGTGCCGCGACTCCCATGGAAGCACCTGGATCGGTCCGCCGAATTCATCGGCAAGTGCACGTGCCTTGTCTGTCGTGCGGTTCAGCAAGCGGATCTCTTTGGCACCGGCGTCCGCCAGGCTCAGCACCACAGCCCGCGCCGCGCCGCCCGCTCCCAGCACCGTGACCGGACCCGCGTCGGCACGCCAGTCGGGTTGTGCGTCGCACAGGCTCTGGAGATAACCAAAACCGTCATTGTTGAAGCCCTTGAGTGAGCCGCCCGGCTGCACGACGATGGTGTTGATGGCACCCATGCGGCGGGCCATCGGATCGACCTCGTGCACCAGACCCATGGCTTCCACCTTGTGCGGCAAGGTGATGTTGCAGCCCCGAAAACCCAGCGCCGCAAGGCCCGCAACCGCCACCGCGAGATTGCCCGGTGCCACCGGCAGCGGCACGTAGGCACCCGGCAGGCCGTATTTGGCGAGCCAGTAAGCATGCAGGCGTGGTGAACGTGAATGCGCGACCGGCCAGCCCATCACGCCGGCAAGTCCAAAAGTGTTCTGGCTCATGGGGCCGCCACTGCCGACAAAATCGCGCTCACCACCTGTTGGATGTTCTCCGTTTTCGTCATGTTTCTCTCGCGGTTCAAGTCGCCATTCTGGTCGAAGCCCACAACCATCAGGATGCCGCCGTCGGCAACCAAGGCCAGCGTGCTGGCGCGGAGGCAAAGGGAAATATTCACGGAGTTGTCTCCATTTTTGGGGAGCGAATCGAGCCAAAGTGTGACGCGGATCCATCGGCCTTGACCCGCCCCGACTGTCAAGGCGCTCGATGGCCGGGGCGGCGATGGCATGCGCCATGCCATCCATTCCGGCAATTCAGGAAAGCATGTCGGTATGCGCGGGGCCGTCGAACGTGATGTCCACCATCAGTTCGTTGGCCAGGCCCTCCAGGCCCTCGCGCAGCGTGGCGGACTCCAGCGACAGCGGCACCGTAAGCTGCGCAACCATGTGGAACATCTGCTCGCCAGACATCGCGCCGCTGGCGATGTGCGACTGCAACTTGTCGATACTCACGCCATGGCGCGCGAGTTCGGCCGATATC
>JAYVRP010000124.1:0-2537 GCA_043776215.1 Rhodoferax sp.
GCGTTACGGCGCGCCGACGGGCCGAACGGTCGAAGTGCTGGGCATAGCCCACGCCGAGTTCGTGCACGGCCGGGTCATCCGCGAATGGGTGGTGATCGACGACGTGGCGGTCTGGATGCAGGTCCTGTCCCCGCAGAGCTGAATAACATTACAAAAAGGAGCAGACACCGTGGCGCGCATTCAACTCAAGAACATTGTCAAGTCCTGGGGTACTTCCGTGGGCGTCAAGCGAATGTCGCTAGACATCGCCGATGGCGAATTCCTGGTGCTGCTCGGGCCATCGGGTTGTGGCAAGACCACCACCATGCGCATGGTGGCGGGCCTGGAAGACCCGACCGAGGGCGAGATCTGGATTGGCGACAAATGTGTCAACCTGCTGGAGCCCAAGGATCGCGACGTGGCCATGGTGTTCCAGAGTTACGGGCTGTACCCGAACATGACGGTGTACGAGAACATCAGTTTTCCGTTGCGCATCCGCGGCACACCGGTGGCCGAGATTCACCCGGCGGTGATGAAAGCTTCGGGCAAGGTCGAGCTCGACGATTTCCTGCAGCGCCGACCCAAGGAACTCTCGGGCGGCCAGCGCCAGCGAGTGGCCCTGGCGCGTGCCATCGTGCGCCAGCCCAAGGTGTTTCTGATGGACGAACCCTTGTCCAACCTCGACGCCAAGCTGCGAGTCAGCATGCGGGCGCACATCAAGCATCTGCACCATGAACTCGGCGTGACTACGATCTACGTGACGCACGACCAGGTGGAGGCCATGACTCTCGCGGACCGGGTGGTGGTGATGAGCAAGGCCGAAATCCAGCAGATCGGCACCCCGGAGCAGATCTACAACGATCCGTCCAATCTGTTTGTAGCCGGCTTTATTGGTGCACCAGCGATGAATCTGGTACGTGGCAAGCTGACGAATGGCATGTTTGAGTCCAGTGGCAGTGACTACTCGGTACGCATTGCCGGTTTGGGCAGCGCCAGCCTGGAACAGGCGGTTCTGGGCGTGCGCGCGGAGGATTTGACGGTGCAGACCGCCGAAGGGGCGCAGATCATCGGCAACGTCTTTTCATTCGAGTTGCTGGGCGACTCGACGACCGTCTCGCTCAAACTCGCCGACCAGTTCATCACGGCCAAGGCGGCCAAGAACTTTCGCGCGCAGATGGACGAGCGCATCGGGTTTTCCGTGCGCGCCGAGCGTTGCTACCTGTTCGACGGCAAGACGC
This sequence comes from Rhodoferax sp., assembly GCA_043776215.1. Classification (GTDB taxonomy): domain Bacteria; phylum Pseudomonadota; class Gammaproteobacteria; order Burkholderiales; family Burkholderiaceae_C; genus CAISIP01. The sequence goes on from JAYVRP010000124.1 coordinate 1,218, forward strand.
AGAACCGGATGCGTATTGCCAATGCTTGACGACCGGCTCCCCACCTTTACCTTTCAGGAGAACTGACATGACTGTGAAATTCCCAATGCCCCGCCGCAGCCTGTTGGCGATCGTTGCGGCTGCTGCCCTTGCACCCGGATTGGTTGTAGCCAAATGTGGCGACATCACCGGAAAAGGCGATATCAACATTGTTGGCAGTTCCATGCCATCGGTGCAACACCTCGCCAAGGAGATGGAAACCTGTAGCCGCGGTGCGGTCAAGGTGGCAATCAAGATCACGCCCGAGGCGCGAGTGGAAACCGAACGTGCCTTTGGATCAGAGGGCAAGTCGGCGTTTGATGCCGCCGTCATCTCGGGAGGGGTCTACTCCAATCTTGCGTCCAAGGGGCAGCTGCAGTCCATGACCGATCTTGTCGCCAAGTACAAGGCCAAGTACAAGATCGAAGATGGCATGTTGGTCAAATCCGGCAACGATGTGCTGGCCATTGCCTACCAGCAGAATGCGCAGAACCTGTATTACCGCAAAGACCTGTTCGACAAGCACGGCATCAAGGCGCCCACAACTTATGCCGAAATGTTGCAGGCTGCGGCGACGATCAAGGCCAAGGAACCAAGCATTGAATTCCCGATTGCGCAGACCTTTTCCAAGGGTTTTGACATCTCTACCGAGTTCGTCAATATCTTTGTCGGACTGGGCGGAAAACTGTTCAAGCCCGGGACCGCGCAGCCGGCCTTCAACGATGACATTGGCGTCAAGACCATTGAGCTGATGAAGTCCATGACCCCCTATATGACACCCAACTACCTGGCGTCCAACTCGGACGACGTGATGAACCAGTTCATGCAGGGCAAAGCTGCCATGGGTGTTCTGTGGGCCAGCCGCGCGGCGCGTATGGATGACCCGACCGCCTCCAAGATTGTTGGAAAGATGGAGTTTGCCGCCGCCCCGGCTGCAATGCCAGGCGGCAAGAGTGCCACCCATCTCTGGTGGGACGGCGTGGCCATGCCGAAAAACATCTCGAACGATCGCGACACGGTGTTTCAGGTCTTGATGGACGCGCTGGACGAAGAGACCACCAAGGCAGGCAATGATTCCACCATCTGGATTCGCTCGGTCTACAAACCCACACGTTTTGGCACTGGCGTCACGCTGTCTATGAAAGCCGGGGCACCGATTTGGCCAACCGAGCCGTACGTTGGTCTCGCGGCGGGTGAACTCGGTAAGCTGGTTCCTGAAGCCATGGGTGGCACGATGACACCCAAGCAGGCGCTGGACGCCGCGGCGCTTGCCTATACCAAGGCTGCCATGGAAAAAGGCTT
>JAYVRP010000125.1:0-2533 GCA_043776215.1 Rhodoferax sp.
GCGCTGCCGATCCTGGAGGTGCGCGACCTGTCCATGGTGTTTTCCAACGGCAAGACCAGCACCCGCGCGGTGGACGGTGTATCGCTGAGTATCCTGCCCGGCGAGTCCCTGGGCATCGTGGGTGAATCGGGCTCCGGCAAGACCACCATGGGGCGCTGCCTGTTGCGCGTCTACGAACCCAACGGGGGAGCCATCCTCTACCGGCGCGCCGACGGCTCGGTGGTCGACATCGTCACCGCCGACAAGCAGGCCCTCAAGGCTTGCCGGCGCGAGATCCGGATGATCTTCCAGGACCCGGTCGGCTCGCTCAACCCGCGCATGACGGTGGCGCAGATCGTGGGCGAGCCGCTGCTGGTCAATGGCCTGGCAAAAGGCCGGGACCTCGACGACCGGGTGGCCGAACTGCTGCGCAACGTAGGCCTGGAGCCGGCCTGGCGCGAGCGCTATCCGCACGCGTTCTCGGGCGGGCAGCGCCAACGCATCGGCATTGCACGCGCGCTGGCGCTGAACCCGCGCATCATCATTGCCGACGAAGCCACCTCGGCGCTGGACGTGTCGCTGCGTTCGCAGATGCTCGACCTGCTGCTCAACCTGCAGGACAAACTGGGCTTGTCCTTCATCTTCATCAGCCACGACATCGCGGTCATCCGCTATTTCTGCGACCGCGTGGCCGTGATGTACCGCGGACGGGTGGTCGAAACCGGCGAGACCAACCAGGTCTGCGACGCACCCACACACGCCTATACGCAAGCCCTGCTGTCGGCCATTCCGCAACCCGACCCGCGCGCGCGCGGCATGCACAAGCGGTTCCGTTATGCCGGCGAGGCCACGACATGAAGATCACCGATATCAAGACCTTTCTGATGCACGTGGGTGCACCGCAACCCAAGGCCTGGGCGTCCGACAATGCCTTTGGCGCACACAGTTATTCGGCCGGCATCACGGGCACGCGAAACTGGTTGTTCGTGAAGGTGTACACCGACGAAGGCATCACCGGCATCGGTGAATGTTCGGGCTGGCCGCGTGTGATCGAAACCGCGGTACAGGACCTCAAGGCCTTGCTGATCGGTGAAGACCCGACCCATATCGAACGCCTGTGGCAACGCATGATGTCGGCCATCATGGTCCACGGCATGACCGGCACCGTCGGCGCCGGCGCGATGACCGGCATCGACATGGCGCTGTGGGACATCAAGGGCAAAATGCTGGGTGTCCCGGTCTGGAACCTGCTGGGCGGCAAGGTGCGCGAGCGCATCCGCATCTACGCCCATGCCAACACGCCCGAAGTGGCACTGAGCCTCAAGGCGCGCGGCGTCACCGCCATCAAGTGTGGTGGCGTATCGGACCCGGTGCGCAAGGTGGCCGCCCTGCGCGAGGCGGTGGGCGACGAGATGGACATCATGATCGACCTGCATGGCCCGCCGTGGATGACCCCGGGTGACGCGGCGCAGCTGGCACGGGCATTGGAGCCCTACCACCTGCTGTTCATCGAAGACCCGATCGCTCCAGACAACCTCGATGGGTACAAACGCATCCGGGACGCCGCGCATGTGCCGCTGGCGGCCGGTGAACGCATGAGCACCATCTACGGTTCGCGCGACCTGATCGAACGCGAACTGGTGGACGTGATCCAGCCCGATACCGGCCGCGCAGGCGGCATCACGCAGATGAAGAAAATCGCCGCCATGGCCGAGGCGCACCACATCATGGTGGCGCCGCATTCCGGTTCGCTCGGGCCGGTGGCGGAATACGCGGCGCTGCACCTGCTGGCTGCGATTCCGAACGGCCTGTTTCTGGAGCGTATCGAAGACGACTGGGAAGGCCGGCAACACACCGTGGTGCCGCATCCGTTGCAGGTGGATGGGTTCCTGCAGGTGCCCGACGCGCCTGGCCTCGGGGTGGACATCGATGAAGCCTTCGTGGCGCGGTATCCGAGCCAGGCCAACATCTCGTCCCAGGTGTCCGCGTCGTCCGGCTCCTATGCTGCCGGAACACATGAAGAAAACGTCTACGTGCAAACGCGGCTGCAGCGCGCGCGGCACTTCACCGGAAAATGAACGCATGAGCACCTCCATCTCGGCGAGCGCATTGGCTGCGCTCCAGCAGGTATCCACTGCCACACTCACCACCCTGCTGTTCAAGCGCGGGTTGCGCAACACCTTCATGCTGGGTGTACGGCTGCTGGGCAGCGGTGGCCGGCAGATGGTCGGCCCGGCCTACACGTTGCGCTACATCCCCGCGCGGGAAGATCTCGACCATATCGGTGTGTTTCTGGACCATGGCCACCCGCAACGCAGGGCGGTGGAAGAAATTCCACCCGGCCATGTGCTGGTGATGGACAGCCGGGGCGATGCCAGCGCCGCTTCCGCGGGTTCCATTCTGGTCACGCGCATGATGGTGCGTGGTGTGGCCGGTGTGGTGACCGACGGCGGCCTGCGTGACAGCCACGAGATCGCGGCGCTCGGAATCCCGAGTTATTGCCAGGGCCCGTCCGCCCCCACCAACCTGATCAAACACCACGCCGTCGACCTGA
>JAYVRP010000126.1:0-2531 GCA_043776215.1 Rhodoferax sp.
TGCCCGCACCGGAAGCTGCGGCCGCCGTGCCGGCGAAGCCGCCTTCGGCGCCAGTGTCTGGCGCAGCCGCGCAATTTGCGATGCGAGCCACGCACACCAGAACGCCGGTGGCTGCTCCAGCAGCGCCGCGCATGGCCGAGGGCGAGGCATTGGCGGTGTCGGCCATACAGTCACTGGACATGGCCCCCTTGGCGGCCAGCATTGCCACCTGCGCGGCTTGCGCCCTGTGTCATGGACGAAAGGCGGCTGTATTCCCTGCCGATGGCCTGGTGCGGCAGTCCGACTGGCTGGTGGTGGGGGATCCGCCCACCGCCGAAGACGAGCGCGCCGGCGCGGCGTTTGCCGACGACGCGGGAATTTTGCTCGACAACATGCTGCGCGCCGTGCAACGCACACGCGGCGGTTCGGGCGCGTCCGGCGCCTGGCTGACCAACGTGGTGAAGTGTCGGCCTGCCCTTGTGCGTAACCCGGAGCCTGACGAACTGGCCCGTTGTGCGGCCTACCTGCGGCGCGAGATTGCGCTGGTGCAGCCCCGGGTCATCCTGGCGATGGGGCGGTTTGCAGCGCTCTCTCTGCTGGTGGGCACCGATCCGGATGTCATGAAAGTTCCGTTTGGAAAACTCCGCGGCCGGGTGCACGATTTCGAGGGTGTGGCGGTGGTCGTGACCTACTCGCCTGCGCGCTTGCTGCGGGCCCAGGAAGACAAGGCCGGCGCGTGGGTTGACCTGTGCCTGGCCCAGGCCACGGCCAGGCGTCCGCAGGCAGGTGATCCGTCTGCAACATGATGAACCCGTATTTCATGGAAGGTGTGTCATGAACTTTGTCGAGATGCTCGGGCGCGCCGAGCGACAGAATGGCTCCCTGTTGTGTGTCGGCCTCGATCCCGACCCGTCCCGGTTTCCGGGCGCATGGAAAGGCGACGCCGCGCACATCCTCGAATTTTGCGTGGCGATCGTCGATGCCACAGCCGACCTCGTGATGGCCTTCAAGCCGCAGATCGCGTACTTCGCGGCCCACCGCGCGGAAGCCGCGCTGGAGCAACTGGTGGCGCATATGCGCCGGGTGGCGCCGCAGGTGCCCGTGATCCTGGATGCCAAACGCGGCGACATTGGCGCCACGGCCGAGCAATACGCCATCGAGGCGTTTGAGCGTTACGGTGCCGATGCTGTCACATTGTCGCCATTCATGGGTTTCGACTCGCTGGAGCCTTACCTGCGGCGCCACGGAAAAGGCGCCTTCCTGTTGTGCCGCACGTCCAACCCGGGGGGCGACGACCTGCAGAACCAGCGGCTGGCGGGTGTCCAAGGCGAGCCGCTGCTGTATGAACATATCGCCAGCCTGGCCCAGGGGCACTGGAACACCAATGGCCAGTTGGGACTGGTGGTGGGCGCTACTTATCCGGCAGAAATCGAACGTGTACGCGCCCTTGCGCCCACTTTGCCGCTGCTGATTCCCGGTGTGGGTGCGCAAGGTGGTGACGCTGTGGCAACCGTGCGGGCGGGTTGGCGCGCAAGCGCGGGCCGCACCGTCGCGCCCATTGTGGTGAACTCGTCGCGCGCCATCCTGTATGCCTCGTCCGGCGACGATTTCGCATCCGCAGCGCGTGCCGAAGCGCGCCGGACGCGGGACATGCTGCAGGCAGCACGTCCCTGAATCGACCTGGGGCGCGTCGCATGGACCATCCACCGTTCGTTCTGCTCACCCACCCGGACGTGGTCATCAGCCGGGAGGTTCCGGTGCCACGCTGGCCCTTGTCGCCCCGGGGTTTCGCCCGCATGCGTGCCGGCCTGCAACAAGCATGGGTGGCGGGGCTGACGGCGATCTATTGCAGTACCGAGCAAAAGGCGGTCGATGCCGCCACAGTGCTGTCGGAGCACCTGGAGTTGCCATTCACGCAAATAGACGCGCTGGGCGAAAACGAGCGCTCGGCCACCGGGTTCCTGCCGCCGGCGGAGTTTGAGCAGGTGGCGGATGCTTTTTTTGCCCGGCCGACGCAGTCGGTGCGTGGCTGGGAGCGCGCCGTGGACGCGCAAGCCCGCATGGTGCGTGCGGTCGAAGCCATCGCGGCGGCCGAGCCCGCCAGTGCGCGTGTTGCCATCGTCGCGCACGGTGCCGTCGGAACGTTGCTGTATTGCCATCTTGCCGGGCGGGACATCGACCGCTGCTGGGACCAGCCCGCCAACGGTGGCGGAAACTACTTTGGCTTCAGTGTCTCGCCGCGCAAGGTGTTTTCGGCCTGGCGAGCCATCGATGAACCTACCCAGGAGTTGCCATGACGAACCCATCCACGGTTTTCCCTGACACCCCGGTCTGGGAGGGGGCGGGCACCAGCCGCATCCCGTTTGCCGCCTACACCAGCGCGGCGCTGCACCGCCGCGAGCTCGAGCGTTTCTTCTACCGCGGCCACTGGAACTACGTGGGGCTGGAAGCCGAGATCCCGAACCCCGGCGATTTCAAGCGCACCGTGGTCGGTGAACGCTCGGTGATCCTGGTGCGCGACAGCGCCGGCGCGGTGCAGGTGGTGGAAAACG
>JAYVRP010000127.1:0-2528 GCA_043776215.1 Rhodoferax sp.
GCCAACGACGACACGCCGAAACTTCCCACGTAGGTGGTTTCGGCAATGGCGGCCAGGGCGGAAGCCAGCATCGCACCGACATTGGGTAACGCGAAGCGCAACAGGGTAGGAAGGATGGCGACCGCCAGCAGCGGGTGCGCGGGCTGCCGGGTAGCTTCAGGGGAGGGCATGGGCCAGTATTGCATGCAGCGGATATTTCGGGTGTCTGGTGAGTGCCACCCTGCGTGTGTAGGCTAAGCTCGGGCCCGCCGCAGACCACTTTCATTCCCACCATCGAGGCACCAACGTGGAACTTTCCCAGATCATCTTTCCCACCGTCGACGCCATCCGAGCCAACCGCGCGCGGCTGGGCGGCCTTGTCATCACCACGCCCGTGCGTCTGCTGAAGGACCATGCGCTGGACGCCGCAGTGGGCGCCGCCACACGCGTGTGGATCAAGGAGGAATTGTTCCAGCGCACCGGCAGCTTCAAGCCGCGCGGCGCCTTGTCGGTGATGCTCGACCTCGATGCGGCGGCGTTGGTGCGTGGTGTCACCGGCGTGTCGGCTGGCAACCATGCGATCTCGCTGGCCTACTGTGCCGGCGTGCTGGGCACCACGGCCAAGGTGGTGATGCCGCGCAATGCGAATGCGTTTCGCGTCCAGGTGTGTCGCGAGCTGGGGGCGACCATTGAACTGGTGGACAACGTGCATGAGGCCTTTGCCCGGGTCAAGGAGATCGAGGCCGCCGAGGGCCGAGTCTTCGTACATCCCTACGAAGGCCCGAAGACCGCGCTGGGCACGGCTACGCTGGGCATGGAGTTTGTCGATCAGGTCGGCGCGATGGGCGAGACACTCGACGCGGTCGTCATCGCTGCGGGCGGTGGCGGCCTCAGTGCCGGTGTGTCCTGCGCCATCAAGCAGATGAGCCCGTCCACGGCCGTGTACGTGGTCGAGCCGGAAGGCGCCGACAGCCTGAGCCGCAGCTTCAAGGCTGGTTCGCCGCAGTCCATCGACGCAGTGCGCACGATCGCTGATTCACTCGGTGCACCGCGCTGCGAGCCCTATTCGTTTGCGTTGAACCGCCGTTTTGTGGACGAAGTGGTGCTGGTGAGCGATGACCAGATCCGCGAGGCCATGCGCCTCACCTTTCGCGTCGCCAAACTGGTGGTCGAGCCGGCGGGTGCCGCAGCGCTGGCCGCGCTGATGTTTCCGCTGCGCGCCCGGCTGGCAGGCAAGACCGTGGGCCTGGTCGTGTGCGGCGCCAACATCGACCCGCAGACCTACGCGGCCCAGTTGTTGCCGTGAGGCGTCGCGGCGCGGGCGGGTCGCTCCCGGGCGGTCGTGCCGCGCCAGTGGACAGCAGCGCGCAGCCTACCCTCGGATCCGTTGCTGGCGAATCGGCGCAATCACCTGCCACAACGGCTTCAGCGCACTGGTGAGCAACTCGGCGGGTGGCGGCGGGTTTGCCGCCACGCCCGTCAGCAGCACTTGGCCGTTGTTGTCGGTGGCGCGCCAGGCGCTTGGCTTGGCACCGGCCTGGGCGGCCAGCGCATACAGCGCCTTGAAGGGCATCTCGTCGGTCTTGAGGGCGAAGCCGGAGCTGCGCCAATGGCTTGCGCATTGCTCCGCGCCTTGCACAAAACCGGCCGCCCATGGGCATACGTTGGACCGGGTGGCATCCACGTCGGGGAGCTGGTTCGCGTCGTGCGTGAGCACGATGCTGTTGAAGTGGTTGTACAGGTTCATCAGATCGCCCAGCACCTCGTTCATCGATTCGAGTGTGGGTGCTTTTGCAGCGGTGGTCTGTGTCGTGCGCAGGATCTCCATCAAGGGTGCCAACCAGATGTTGGGCATGACCATTCCGGGGGACCATGCAATGGCAGTCAGGTAGCCGCGCAGGCGGGCGTAGTCGGGGAACAATTTCTTCAGGCGTTTCACCGCGCTGGCAGACAACGCGCTTGGTTGCATCCATGGTGGCACGGGTGGCGCTGCATCCGGCTGGTCCGCCACGCTGAAGGAGTCCTTCCAGGATTCGGCTCTGGCCGAGCGCTTGGTGCGTGCGGGGGACGGGGGCGCCGGCAGCTTCAGCGCCCGCAGCCAGGCCAGCGCGCCAGATCGCACCCAGGCCGGGCGCATGGACGCGCGGTAGAAGAAGGCCTCCTCTTCTCCGCCCACGGCAACACCAGGGCCGCCGTCGTCCGGCGGCTGGTCCAGCAGGTCGGCCAGGAGCGCTGGCACGATCCTGGGCGACTGGGCATGCGCGCTGCGCAACGCCTGCTCCGCGGCCACGGTCTGGTGTTGCAGGAAAAGCGCCAGTGCGCGCTGGTGGCCGGCTGGCGGCAGGTCGTGGGGGTAACGATCCAGCCATTGCAGCGCTTCGTCCGGGTTGCCAGTGTCGAGGCAGCGCTCGATGACCAGATCACCCCAGCCATGATTGTCGTGCGGGTTCAGCGCCAGCGCCCAGCGCATCAACGGCTCCGCCGCGCCGTTGTCCCCCGCCTGACGCGCAAACTCGATGGTCAGGGCAATGTTGCGCAAAAACGGGCGG
>JAYVRP010000128.1:0-2527 GCA_043776215.1 Rhodoferax sp.
AGCCTGTCGAAGCCGCCTGTCCTGAGCTTGTCGAAGGAAGCCTGTCGAAGCCGCCTGTCCTGAGCGCAGTCGAAGGGCTCAGGGCGAACGGAAAATGCACCAGATGAACCGCATGGGGCCTGGCGTCACTTCCCGATGCGACTGGCGCCGACCGCCAGCAGGCTGGCGCTGATGATCAACGCGCCGCCGGCCAGGGTGATGCCGGTCATCACGGCGGTTCCGGCCAACCAGGAGGACATGGTGGCCACCAGGATTTCAGCCAGCATCAGCACCGACAGCACATTGGCGCGCAACCGGGAAGCGGCATATTGCAACGCCAGGTTGCCCACCAGCACCGCTGCGGCAAACAGCAGCAGCCCGACCCACGCCAGCGCCTGCGGGGCAAACACCAGGGGGTGGCCGAAAGCCGCCATCAGCGCCATGCCCACGGGCGCGCAAAACACGGCGCCGGAGAACATGGCCAGGACGCGGGAATCTTCGGGCAAGTGCGCGAACTTGCGCAGCAGAACGTTGTTGAGGCCGAAGAAGAAACCGGCGACCAGCGCCAGCCAGTCGGCCAGCGAGGCCGGCCAGGGGATCTCGAAGCGTCCTTGTCCCAGCACCAGCACGGCGCCACTCAGCGCCAGCACCAGCCGCACGAGGGCCAGTGCCGTCACCGGTTCCCGCAACAGCCAACGGGCCAGACCCACGACCCACATGGGCATCAGGTAGAACAGCAACACCGAGCGCACGACATCGCCGGTGGCCAGGGCCACGTTGAAGCAGACATTGGTCATTCCCGCGGCCAGTGCCAGCCAGGCCAACTGCGGCGTTGCCAGGCTGCGTGCCACGGCTCCCGGCCGGACGGCGACCACCCCCACGGTGCACACTGCAAACACCACCAGCGTGGTCCACAGCGAGCCGACCCCACGCACCTCCAGCCACTGGAGCGGGAGCCAGGCGAGCCCCCAGACGGTGGCGTTGACAAGTGCTGCGAATGCAGCAGGCAGGGGGAGGGCAGGGGCTTTTGGCACCCGGCATTATGTCTGGCGACCCCTGCCCAAGGGCTGCAAGGGGGGTCCGCGCCGGCTTCTGGACGGGCAGTGCCGTGTTGCCCAGTCGGATGTCAGGTCATTTTCCAGCGCGCGTCAGGTGTTTGCCTGATGTTGCCATGCGTGCATCGAACCTAGACTTCACGGAAGGGCGCATCCAGTCGTTCAACAAGGCGGCGACCACGATATTCGGTTATGCGCCGGCCGAAATCATTGGCCGCAAGGTGGCGCTGCTGGTGCGGGACGAGGACGGTACACCGCTTCATTCCGCCATCGCATTGCGCCGGTACACCGCTTCATTTCACCGTTCGGGCTGAGCCTGTCGAAGCCGCCTGTCCTGAGCCTGTCGAAGCCCTTGCGAGCCCTTCGACAAGCCTGTCCTGAGCGGAGTCGAAGGGCTCAAGGCGAACGGGGTGTGTGGCTCGCGCTGAACATGATGGCTAATCAGGTCGCGGTTTGACATTTCCCCGTCAGATTTCCTAGCTTTCGCCCTGTTGGTCGGCACACGGTGCCAGTGTGAATGCGCCTTCTTGCGATACGGCGGCGCCTGGCAAGGTGAATCCTTGCGCCCGGCGCGCCGGTCCACTGCGACGCGTGAGGTCTACGGTGACCAGACAATCGCCGATGCCGGCTCACTTCCAAAGCAGCGCCGAAGTCACCGCAGACCGTCCACGTCCGCCACCTCTCGGATACCCAGGTTCCGGCGCACCTTTTGCCCCGGCACGCGAATACTCTGGTCCACCCAGTTTCTGAACTTCAACGTGCCCAGCGCCTTGTCCTTGCCAAGGTGTGCGACCAGCGCATCATCCCGCATGTAGGTCTGTGCCGGTCGCCCCATCCGCTTGATTCGACCAGGATAGGTGGCCGACAAGGCCCGTTCATTCGCGGTCGCCCCCACGACGGTCTGCACGTTCGTCAGACAGACCCACCGGCTGTGGTCGTCATCTTCAATCACCAGAATCGTGGTGCTGCGAAAAACAAAGTGATGTCCATGCACGGGCAGCCATACGTGCGCGCGAATACGCTGCCGAAAACTTGACGCCAGTCTCATGACCGGCCGTGCGAGCAAGGCGGCGAACAGCGGTGAAGACCACACTACCGCGAACACGCCGAGGTAGTTCCCCAGCGCCGTGTAGGCAGCAAGGATGAGCACGATATGGAGCGAGGGGGCAGCCAGCCAGGTTTTCATCGGATGTGCGAACGGAATTATCGAACCATCGTACGCGGCCGACGATGGCAAAGACTGTGGTGCAGTTCGGTGCGGTCAAATCCGGGCGGATCGAATTGAACCAGGCACAAGAGCCGCCGTCGGTTTTACAACCGGAGTGACGGGGTTGAAAGACAACCTATTTTCCTGTTCACCTCAACCAGCAGGTGACCACCGATCTTGGCAGAGGATGATTGCGCCATGGCAAGCGTTGTGCCCGGACTGAATGGGTCGGGATGACCGCCATGGCACGCCGCACAGCATGGCTTCGGTCCTGTTGGCACCCGGA
>JAYVRP010000129.1:0-2527 GCA_043776215.1 Rhodoferax sp.
CATCAGCGGATCACGGCTCGTCTTCTGGTTGCAGCCCATCACCAGTGCATTCAATGACAGGGGGTAACTGTCGGGAACGGTTCGCGCCTTTTCCATCAAAGTGGCCAATACGCGGGCTTCGATGGGGGAGAGCAGGATGTGGGGGCGTTCTTGAGGGTGGGTCATGAAGGTGTTGTGGCCATCGTGGTGGGCGGCGGAACGGCTTGGTGCCGTGCGCTGCGAAAATGCGTTCGAAGTATACGAAGCCGCCGATCCCGCAATCGCCGGAGAAATACCAGGCTGGTGGCCCATCGTGCGCCTGCAGTGCCGAATCGGCGTATAACCGGGCACCATGACCCGCCGGCCATCGCGCGGCGCAGCCACAGACCACAGTTTCGGCGGTTCTATTGTCGAATCCAGGAGAAACAGCATGACCTTATGCCCGATTGCGCTGGTTGCCAGCTGCAAGAAATGCCCCGCGTTTTCGATCTGCCCGCTCAAAGGGGTGATCGGTGACGACAAGCCTGCGCAGGCCAAGACGGAGCCCGCGAAGTCCGCCGGCAAGAAGCCGGGGCGATAGGGTCACTCCGTCCGGTCGCTGCGCTGCTGTTGCAGGGCGGCGCGGATGCGCGCAATCGTGGCCGGCATTGGCGCAGTGGTGGCGACATCCAGGCCCAACTGGCGCGCGATGTCGTTGACCCGGCCTGGTATCAGTGGCAGCCCGCCGGCATCGATGGCCGCGAGCAGCTCCCTGGCACGCTGCTCCGCGGACGGCGTCTTGGGGCTGCGCAGCAGCGTGTTCAGCCAGGCAAGGGTTCGGGGTGAGGGCACGGGGTCTCTCCGGTTCGGGAGACTATGCCACATGCACCAGGCCGACCGGCCGGGAGTCTTCTGGCGCCATGTATGCCAACCAGGTATGCATTCGCGCATTTCTGTTGTGTGCGATTGGTCAATGGCGCCACGCACCTTGCGTGCGGACAATGCGCCATGGCCTGGGTTCGCCAGCCACACAAGGGGAAGACACATGGAACGCAGAAACTTCATTCGCATTGCAGGCGGCGGGGTGGTGCTGGCTGCCACCGCCAATCTGGCGGGTTGCGCCAGCGACATACCGCCCGAAGCCATCGCGCCCTGGCGCGGCCCGACGGATGACAAGGGCGACGTACGTCGCTGGATCCTGAGTTATGCGATCCTGGCGCCTCACTCGCACAACCTGCAGTCGTGGGTGGTCGACCTGAGTGTTCCAGACCAGATCCTGCTGCGTTGCGACCTCACCCGGCTGCTGCCGCAAACCGATCCGTTCTCGCGTCAGATCATGATGAGCCACGGAACCTTCCTGGAACTGCTGGACATCGCGGCGCGCGAACGTGGCTTGCGCACCGAGATGGTGCTGTTCCCCGAAGGCGCCTTCGGCCCGGACAAGCTCGACCAGCGGCCAGTGGCACTGGTCCGGCTGCGGGCCGACCCCACGGTCACCAAAGACGCACTGTTCACCCATATCCTGCAACGACGCACGAACCGCAGCGCCTACGAACTGGCCCGACCGGTACCCGCCGCGGCCTGGCAGGCGATGGCAGCGGCAGTGCAGCCCCATGCCGTGCGTTTCGGATTTGCGGGCACTGAACAGGCCACAGCCCTTCAGCAGCACCGCACCATTGCCGCCGAAGCCTGGCGCATCGAACTGGTGACGCCGCGTGCGATGCTGGAATCGTTCAAGGTCTTGCGCGTCGGCGCCAGGGAAATTGCGCAGCACCGTGACGGGTTGTCGCTGACTGACCCGATGGTCGTGTGGCTCGAGCGCTTGGGCCTGTTCGACCGCACCAAGGCCCCGGGACCCGATGATTTCGCCACCACCAGCCAGATCAAGGACTTTCGCCAGAAAATCGATTCCACACCGGCCTTCCTGTGGTTGGTGACGGATGGCAATACACGGGTGACCCAGGTGAATGCAGGCCGGGCCTATGCGCGTGTGCAGTTGGCCGCAACAGCGCAAGGTGTAGCGATGCAGCCGCTGCAACAGGCGCTGCAGGAGTACCCGGAACAGGCGGGGCCCTACGCCGAAATCCGGCGCTTGCTGGATGCACCGGCACCGGTGCAAACGATCCAGATGTGGGCCCGTGTCGGCTTTGCACCGCCCGTCGGCCCGGCGCCACGGCGCGGGCTGGAGGCGCATGTGCTGAAGACTTGAAGTGCCAGCGGGACGGCGTCGGCTTGTCGAGTTTCACGCGGCTGCCAAGCGGTGCGCTCAGAGCCAAACGCCGCGCTCCGGCATCTGGATGGTGGTGGCAGGGGTGCCGTCGGTGACAAAGGCGCCGATCACGATACTGAACAAGGAAATGAAAACGCCCGCAAAGAATGCGGTCCAGAAGCCCGACACCCTGAATCCCTTGACCATCCGGGCGACGAGCAGGATCATCAACGCGTTGATCACCAGCACAAACAGGCCAAAGGTGAGCAGCGTGAGCGGAAGCGTGAGTACGATCAGGACCGGTTTGACAATGGCATTGGCAAAACCCAGCAGCAATGCCGAAACGACCAGGGCCCGCGT
>JAYVRP010000130.1:0-2523 GCA_043776215.1 Rhodoferax sp.
CGAACATCACCAGTTCGCCCTGCGCGAAATTGACGATGCGCACGACACCGAAAATCAGGTTCAGGCCGATGCTGACGAGGCCGTAGATGCCCCCCAGCAGCAGCCCGAAAACCAATACGTTGAGTATTTGGTCCATGGCGCTCTTTCTTCAGACTCTGTGCAGCACGTAACCGACGCGCGGAAAGTGAACATGCAGCGTGCCCGCGCGCGCGTCGACCCGCCGCAGGCTGAAGTGTGTGCGGGTCGCGGCCACCAGCGATCCCTCGGTGGTCTCCGCGCCAAAACTCTCGGCGCGGATGCGGACCTGGCTCCCCAGCGCAATGCCATGGTCATCCTGGAAGGCGCTGTCGCGCAGCAATCCGCCGCCGGGCGGCGCCGGTTCGGCCGCAGCCGCCACGGCAATCGCCTGCGCGGAATCGAGGCGCTCCACCCGGCCATGCCCGATCGCCTGCATGCGGTCCATCCACCGGGCCAGGTCAGCCAGATGCAGCAGGCTGTCCGCTTCCACGGGGGTGCGGATGCGGGTGAACCACAGGCTGTGGTAGACCGCGAAGTCGGCCACGCTGGGCACTGCGCCGGTCAGGCAAGGCTGCGCATGCAGCATGTTGTTGAGCCGCCGCAGGCAGGACCGGATAGCGGCCGTGGCATCCGGTGCGAGTGGCCGCGGCATCGCGCCGACCATCGCGCTGCGGTCGGCCATGAAGGCCTGTGCGGCGTCGGGTTCCCCCGCGAACATGTGCGCAGCGGGCTTGGGCCCGGCGATGAGGGTCCAGAACAGCGTGCTGTCGGCCCACTGCGCCAGGATCCGGGCCAGTCCGCGCACCGGCTCCGGATAGAGGCTGGGTGTCGGCTGCACGTGTTCGAGCACATCGCAGATCAGCGCGGTGTCGCAATAGATGTCGGCTCCCACCTGCAACACCGGGGTACGGCGATAACCGCCGGTCAGGGCCACCACGTCCGGTTTGGGCATGATGGGCGGTATCCGCACCGACTTCCACGACATTTGCTTGTATCCCAGTGCCAGCCGGATCTTCTCCGCGAACGGCGAGGTGTCGAAATGGTGCAGGATCAGGTCGGTCATGATCATCACTCCAGTGGCAGCGCCTGCAACAGGGACGCGCGTCGACGTGCCGCCGCCACCAGGAAGGCCCGGTCGATGGCCGGGGTGACGAAGCACACGCCCGAACGCACCATGGCCTGCCGCACGACCGGGGTTACCGCCCGCCCGCAGGCACCGGCCCACTGGCAGGTCATGTCAGACCCGCGCGCGGAGGTCACCCGGACACGTTGGCGCATGCAGCTTCGCACACCGGACTCATTGCCGGCCGAGCGACTTGAGCGTCGCCCCGGGTGACACCGCGCTCTTGGGGAACACCGTCACCAGCTTGCCGTCCTGCCACTGCGATGCGGTGAACTGCGCGCGCACATTCTGGAACATGCCGTCGAACTTGGCCCCGAAGCCGGAAGGATAGGTGTTCTCCGGCACGTCGAGCTTGGCCGCGGCGGCCTGCACCTTGACCGGGTCCACGCTGCCTGCGGCCTTGAGCGCCTCGGCCATGATCAGGAAGCCCGAGTAGGCGGCCATGCCCTGGGGCGCAACCGGGTCGCTCTTGTACTTGTCGCGGTAGGCAGCCAGGTAGGCCTTGTTGCCGGGACCGAACTTGTCGGTGATGTCGTTGCGCGGGTAACCGACCACCAGGATGCCTTCCATCGAAGCCGCACCCAGCGCCTGCAGCGTCTCGGGCGTGTCGCCAGTGCCGACGAACAGGATCGCCGCCGGCTTAAAGCCCTGCTCGCGTGCCGTGCGCAGCAGCAGGTTGCCGTCAGGAACGTACCCGGTCTGGATCAGCACATCGGGCTCGGCCTTCTTCGCACGCAGCACGGTATCGTTCAAACTGATCGTGTTGGACGCGTGCGCGCCGACACCGACGACCTTGGCGCCGAATGCCTCCAGGATGCGCTTCTGGCCCTGCGCGATCGACGTGCCATAGATCGACTCCTCGTGCTCGATCCAGATCTTCAGGTCCTTCATCTCCTTCTTCAGCGCCGGTGCGATCAGGTCACGCACGGTGGCCGAGGAGGTGTTGGCGAAGGCGCTGCCGTCCGGGCCGCTGCGGATGAAGTTGGGCAGCCGGCGCTCGGTCAGCACCTGCGCCACGGCATTGGTTTCCCAGTAGAGTTTGCTGTAGCGCATCGCGGTATCACTGGCCGTGAGCGAGATGCCGCTGATGTAGGTACCGACGAACATGTCGACCTTGTCGCGGGTGACCAGCTGCTCGACAGTGGCAATGCCCTGCTGCGCGTTGGTCACGTCGCCACGGATCAGTTCAATCCTCCTGCCCAGCACGCCGCCCGCCGCGTTGACCTTGTCGGTCGCCAGCTCATACCCGCGCGTGACCTCGGTGCCGTAGAGCGCCAGCGGCCCGCTGTAGGGGTTGAGCGCGCCGATCTTGATCGTCTGCTGCGCCGACGCCGTCTGCGCAAATGCGACGGCAGCAGCCACGACGGCCAGCCCCGCGAACT
>JAYVRP010000131.1:0-8296 GCA_043776215.1 Rhodoferax sp.
GACACCTCGCTGGGCATCAGGTCGCGGGCTCCGCGCAGGCCGACCGCCTGCAGCTTCATCAACACGATGTCACGGATCAGGGCTTCGGGCAGGCCGGAATGCTCGCGCAGCGGAAAGGCGACGTTCTCGAACACACTGAGGTCGGCAAACAACGCGCCGAACTGGAACAACACACCCATGCGCCGGCGCGCGGCATACAGCTGGTCGTGGTCCATGCGCATGACATCCTGACCGTCAAACAGCACTTCGCCGGACTGGGCCCGATGCTCGCCGCCGATCAGGCGCAAGGTGCTTGTCTTTCCGCCGCCCATCGGACCCATCAGCGCCGTGACCTTGCCACGCGGCACGCGTAGAGACACATCGTGCAGCACCATCGCGTCGCTGTAGCCGAAGCTCAGCTTGCGGATCTCGACCAGGGAGGGGGAGGAAGTGGGGGGCATGGGTGGGGCGGGCAGGCAGAGACCTTTCCACACCATGATAGGGGATTGGTCCTGGCACGGCCCTTCGCGCCGGATGCGGCCTCGGCACAGACACCCGCGCGACACCCCATTAGGGAAAGTCCACTTGACCGTGGCCCGACGTATACCTATAAACCGAACCACTATTCATATTTTCATGCAGCCTGCCGCCCCACCCTCGACCACACCCAACTTGTGGGTTTTGCCTGCCAAACAGGACCGAAGCCGGCAAACCCGCGACCGCTTGCTCGCAGCCGGCCGCGAACTGCTGGAACAAGGCGGTTTCGAGGAAACCTCGATTGCCCAGGTGGCCAGGCAGGCCGGGTGTTCCGTGGGCTCGTTCTATGTGCGGTTCGCAGACAAGCGCGCCTTTTACAAGGCCGTCATTTCCGCGTTCAACGAAGAATGCATGGCCCAGGTGACGCAGGGGCTCAACCGGCAGTCTGTGGCAGGACTCTCGGCGGCCGCCACGGTCGAGGCCTGTGTTGACGTGCTGTTGGCGCAGTTCCACCACCACGCCGGCCTGCTGCGTACCGTGCAACGCCAGAGCATCCGGCACAGCGAGGCGAGGCTGCCAGTGCAGCGCCTGGGCCATCTGGTGGTCACACACATGGTGGATCTGGTCGAGCACAAACACGGCGAGCAGGGAAACCCGGTGTTCCGGCACCACCTGGAGGTCGGTTTCCAGATTGCCCTCTCGATCATGTTGAACGGCACCGTGAACCGGCCGGCCTTGCTCAATCCGGACAACCCGGACTATGGTTTCTGGATCAAGGAGATGGTGCTACACGCGTTGTCGTTGCGCCACGCGCCCATGGCCGATGCGGCGTATCGCGCGGCAGCCAGGCGTGCATGATGAAGCAGAGTCGAGCGTCATGGGCGGGTCCCGCACGATGACAAGGTGGCGCGTCCGACGCGCCACACGGATGGCAGTCAATCAACCAAGAGGAGACAGACGATGAGCGGGAATCTAAATAGTTGGGTCGGCGCGGCAGCGATGCTGCTGGCAGGATGTTTTGCGCCACCAGTGATGGCGCAAGGCAAGGGCGAGACCGTCAAATTTCAGGACTATGCGGGCCTGGGCAACATGCTGGTGCGCGTAGCCATCAACAAGGGCTATTGCGAGAAAGCCGGCATCAAGTGCGAGTTGCAGACGATCAACGCGGCACCGCTCGGGGCGCAGGCCATGCTGGCCAAGAGCATCGACTCCTTCATGGGCCCGGCCGAAGTCATGACCAACGCCATCCTCAAGGGCAGCAAGATGAAAATGGTGACGGGTGGCGCCGTTACCGTTGTGCTGCAACTGGCGGTTGGCAACCACGTCGAGACACCCAACGCCGGCAAACCCTGGCCAGCCTACATGCTGGACCTCAAGGGCAAGAAGATCGGCGTTACCGCGCGTGGCGCAGCCACCGAGACCTGGACCATCTGGATGCTCAACAAGGCCGGCATCAAGGCCGAGGACGTGAGCTTCGTGGCGGTTGGTGGCCCGATCACCGCTTACGGTGCGCTGATCTCCAAGCAAGTCGATGCCGTCATGCAGTTCGAGCCGATCGGCGGCATGTGCGACGTGCTGAAAACCTGCAAGCTGATCTACACCGCGGCAACCGATCCGCAGCCGGCGGAGATCTTCGCAATGAATGGCGGCGGCGTGGGCAACATCTTCACCCAGGAATACATCGACAAGAACCCGCATGTAATCGATGCCGTGATCCGCGCCCTCAAGGAGGCCGACACCTTCATCAACAACCCGGCCAACTTCGATGAGGCCATGAAGATCGCCCTGCAGTTCTTCAAGTTCGACATGCCCAAGGGCGACGAGGTGCTGGCCGCATCGCTGCGGCGCGCGATCAATTCCAATGCCTACCGGGTGGCCGTCAACCGCAAGGCGCTGCAGGCTGGGCTGGATATTCTGGTGGCGACCAAGCAACTGGACAAGGCCGTTCCGCTGACCGATCTGCTGCACGACAAGCTGCCCTGACTCCATGGCGGCGATCTCCATCAAGAACCTGACGGTCCGCTTTGGCGAAGTGCTGGCGGTTGACAATGCCTCGCTGGACATCGCCGAGGGCGAGTTCGTCTCCATCGTCGGCCCCAGTGGCTGCGGCAAGACCACCGTCCTCAACCTGTTGACCGGTCTCGTTCCGCTGGTGCAAGGCACGATCTCGCTGCTGGGAAAGCAGCCGGTGATTGGAAACCCTGACGTCGCCTACATGCTGGCGCGCGACAGCCTGCTGCCCTGGCGCTCCGCCATCGACAACGCCTGCTACGGCATGGAGATCCGCGGTGTCGACGAGGCCACGCGCATGGCGAAGGCGCGCGCACTGCTGGAGGAGGTGGGCCTCAAGGGCTTTGAGAAGCATTACCCGAAGATGCTCTCGCACGGCATGCGCCAGCGCTGCGCGCTGGCGCGCACCTTCTGCCTCGACTCACCCGTGATGCTGATGGACGAGCCCTTTGGCGCGCTGGATGCGCAAACCAAGTTGCAGCTCGAAGACCTGCTGCTGCGATTGTGGAACGAGCACCGGCGCACCGTGGTGTTCATCACACACGACCTGGCCGAGGCGGTGGCGCTGTCTGATCGCGTGATCGTGATGAGTGCGCGCCCGGGCCGCATCATTGCCGACATGCGGATCCCGCTGGAGCGGCCGCGCTCGGTGCGCGCGCTGCAGAAGGACCCGCACTTTCTGGAGATCTACGCCGAGGTCTGGACCAAACTAGAGGAAGGCCTGGGCAACGTGGAGGTCATCACATGAGCACGCCGGGCCGCCCCAAGGCGAACACCGCAGCGCTTCGCGCGGAGGTTTCCCCATGAGTCGCACCACCTTTCGTGCGGTGCTGCCTCACCTGGTCTTCATCACTGCCTTCCTGCTGCTGTGGGAATACGTGATGCGCCAGCAGTGGTTGCCCGAAACCTTCTTCGGCACACCCTCCGGCATCGTGGCCTACCTGTGGAACGGCTTCGTGATGGGCCGCAAGCTCTGGCTCGAACTCGGCTACACCGTGGCGGGCACGCTGATCTCGTTCTTCCTGGGCAGTTCCATGGCACTGGTGCTGGGCCTGGTGTTTGTGATGTTTCCCAAGGTAGAGCATGCGATGGACCCCTACCTGATGGTCATGAACGCGATGCCGCGATTTGCGCTGGCGCCACTGTTCCTGCTGTGGTTCGGCCTGGGCATCGGCTCCAAGATTGCAGTGGGCACGAGCCTGGCATTTTTCATTGTGCTGGCCAATACGGTGGCGGGCATACGAGGGGTGTCGCAGGACCTGGTGGTGTTGTCGCGTTCGCTTGGCGCCACGCCGCGCCAGCTGTTCTTCAAGGTGACGATGCCCTCGGCGGTACCGGTGATCTTCTCGGGGCTACGGCTGGCGCTGGTGTTCTCGATGCTGGGCGTGGTTGGCGCGGAGATCATCGCCGCCGAGCACGGTCTGGGGCAGACGCTGTCCTACCTTCAGGCGACCTTCAACATGAACGGCGTGATGGCGCTGCTGGCCCTGCTGGCCTCGCTGGGCATGCTGGTCACACGTGGCATGTCGCGCATCGAACGCGCTTTGCTGAAGTGGCAATAAGAGCGTCGAGAGCAGCAGGATCGCGACGACCGATACCAACCCCTGGCAAGCAGTTCGGGGGGTGATCCCGTCGATGACCAGCTGGGACGATCAGCAGGCGGAGATGGGCCAATGCCTGACCTATTCGACCGCGCGCGGCCGCGCCAGCATCTTTCGTTCGGCTTGCGCGTCCACCACTGCGTGGACAGCCGCCTGGCAGAGATGCAACTCCGGATTCTGTGGAAAGAAATGCTCTTGCGTTTTAGCTGGTTCGATCTCGCAATCGTCAAATCCCTGCGTGCCGGCAAACTGGTCTACCCGGGGCCGACCGACGTGCCGCACGCCTGGGCCTACCTGCCGGACCTGGCGCGGGTTTTCGTGGCGCCCGCCGGCCGCGACGCGCCACGCTGCGCGGCCTTCGAACGGTTCCATTTTGCCGGCCACACGCTCACCGGCGACGAGCTGCTGCGCTGCATCGAGCAAGCCGCCGCCACACTCGGCCTGACGCCAGACAAAGCCTGGTCCCAAGGTGGCATGCCCTGGGGCGTCATTCGGCTGGGTGGTAGGGTCGTTCCCCCGTGGCGCGAGTTGGCAGAAATGGCCTACCTGTGGAAGGGTCCGCATGCGCTGGACGGCCGGGCAATCGAACGAGCGGTGGGGCCGCTGCCGGTGACCGCCGTAGCCGATGCGCTGCGTGAAACGCTCTGCGCAATCTTTGCCGGAAAAGTCCCGGCAAGACCGGCCCTGACGGCGGCGGCAGGTTAGCCTTTCCTGCAAGCGCAGCCGTCCCCCGATCAGGAAAAGGTCGGGGGCTTGCAGGGTCTTTGCGTCACTCCCTTCGTACCAAGGCCAGGGTCATGAACACGCTGAACGGATCGTCCGCGTAGTCGCCGAAAGCACCGCAGCGTGTAAAGCCGGCACTTTCATACAAGGTCAGCGCCGGCTTGAAGGCGTCCACCCCGCCGGTCTCCAGGCTCAGGCGCTGGTAACCCCGGGCTGTGGCAACTGCAATGATGTGCGTCAGGAGGGCCCGCCCGGCTCCACTGCGCCGGCGCGTGCTGGGTGTGCGCATGGATTTGATTTCCCCGTGGCTGCGGGTGAGTTCCTTGAGCGCACCGCAGCCCAGCAACTGCCCACCCTCCCAGGCCGACCAGAACGTGATCTCCGGCCCGCGCAAGCGCTCCAGATCGAGCGCATGCACGCTGCCCGGTGGCGAGAGGGCATGCATGCTTTGCAGATGCTCCTGCAGCAAGGCGTGGATCTGCGGGCGGGACAGGTCGTCGATATCAATTTGCATGGCAGGTGTCCGGCACGAGGCCTTGGCACTATGAAAATATTGCCCCATTGCGGGAATTGGTGGAGGAGCCTTGTGCGGCTGCTCCGACTTTGCTTTGTCGTATTGTGGTTGCCATATCTCGCGACAGTTTTTTCCGTTCGCCCCGAGCCTGTCGAAGGGCTCGCGAGGGCTCTTCGACAGGCTTCCTTCACCGGCTCAGGACAGGCGGCCTCAACACCGCTCAGCCCGAACGGAGTCGTCAATTCCGAAAAGGTCCACAGGTTCGCACGGCGGTGCAATCGCGCTTGGCATCGCGGATCGTGCGGGCGCCGGCAGCTACGACACACCATCACATCGGACCCTGGAGCGCCGATTAGGTTCGGGCCACTAGAACGCCACAGGCGTTGCCAAAGCGCAATTCCGGAGCCGCACAGCAAGCCTAGAGTGAAACCATGTGATCACTGCAGTCCGCACTGGTTCCACTTGAATAGTTCGGAAAGGTCCATCATGATTTCCAATCGCACCCTTTCATTTCTGGCGCGCGCAATTTGCGTCCCGTTGTTGCTCGGCGCCCTTGTGTCCTGCGGCGGCTCCGACCCGGTCGACAACGTGGCCGTGGTCGTGGTTCCGTCTGCGGGTGTAGGCCCAGTGGGTGGCACCGTGACCGGCGCCAACCATGCGCAGGCCATTGTTCCGGCGGGGGCGCTGCCTGATTTTGTGGACATCGCCATTACCCAACCGGCCACGACCCTGCCAGCTTTCCCGCCCACCGGCTTTATCGCGGCGGGGGTGGTCTATGAGTTCACGCCACACGGCGCCACTTTTGCCGTTCCAGTGACGGTTCGCGTGCCGTTTGATGCAACGCTGTTGCCGGCAGGTACGGCGCCGAAACTACTGCAGGCACAAATCGGCGGTACCTTTGTCGAGGTGCCCGGCACGACGGTAGACGGGAGTTTTCTGGTGGCATCGGTCAGCAGCTTCTCCCTTTTCGGCCCGGGCTACACGCCGCCCTCCACGCTGGCGTTCTCGGAAATCACACGCCAGTGCGCGCGCGAATCACTTTCCGGCAACGTCTATTGCTGGGGCGACAAGGGCATTGTCGCGATGGGCTCCGGGCTGACCGAGCCCGCACCCAACGCCACCGTCTTTCGTGAACCGACGCGGCTGCCTGAAAAGGCACTGACGCATGTGGTCAGCGGCAACGACTGGGCTTGCGGGGTCAACTTCGAGGGCGTATGGTGCATCGGCGCGGCTTATGTCACACGCGAAGTCGCCTTCACAACGCCGCCGCTGCGCCAATGGGTGAAGAAGACCCTGCCTGCCGGTGTGGTGCTGACCAACCTGGTGGCGGGCGGCAACTACGCGTGCGGCCTGGGCGCTGCGAACTCGACCCCGGACACCGTCGGCCAAGCCTACTGCTGGGGCGACAACACCGTGGGGACACTCGGCCGCAATGTGTTTACAACGAGCAACACCACGGACGCCTTTACGATCCTGCCGGTGAACACTGCCCATCGTTATGCGGCAATAGCGGCGTCGGGCAGTTTCACCTGCGCAGCACGGGTCGGCACCGGCGAGGTGGAATGCTGGGGCAGCAACTGGTATGGCGGCGTCGCGCCCTACGCGCTGGGCAACTTCGACTACAGTGACACGCCCGTCGCGCGAGGCTTGAGCGTCGACCCGCGTCAAGGCGCACTCGTCGGAGGCGGCGTCAATGCCTGTGGCCTGAAGGCCGATGGCACCGCGTGGTGCTGGGGCGACAACTTCTACGGGCAGATGGGCAACGGTGCGTCGAGTGTCTACGGCGCGAACTACCGCGCACCGAGCGAAGTTCCGGGCATCAAGTTCAAGTCCATCACGCCCGGCCAAACCATGTGCGGCATTGCCCTTGACAACAGCACCTACTGCTGGGGCACCGCTTCACAGGGTTCGCTGGGCAACGGCACCGCTCAGACGCCTGACGGCAAGCAGACAACGCCCGTGCTGGTGTCGGTGCCCGTTGGCCTGACCTTCGCCGAGCTGGCTCAGAGTGGCGATGCGGTATGCGCGCGCACTACGTTCAACGAGGTCTATTGCTGGGGCAACAACCGCTACTTCCAGCTGGGCATCGGCACCAATGACCCCGTGTTGTCGACCGCGCCAATTCAGATCAAGAGCACCAACCTGTTGCGCCAGCTGCCTTGAGTTGGCTGCTGTTGGCGCGGGCGCTGGCGCCGAAGGCGGCCCGGCGTCGAGCCCGAGCGGCGGTGTGCTCCGGGGGAACGGTACCGTCACCAAGCAAAGGCCCGGGCGATCAGGGCGAACGCTGCGCCAACTGAAATCCGTGGCTCACACTTTGCTGCCAGATGTGGCGATAGACCTCGTCCGCCACCTGCAGCTTCTCGGTCTCGGTGTAGGGTGGGTCCGGGAGCTGGGTGAAGATGCTGTCGAGGATGAAGGTCTTGACCTCGGCCTGGGTGGGTTCTTTTTCGGTCCAGTGGTCCAGCGGCGCAATGACGGCCAAAACGCCGGCCAGCAGGTCACGGCTGGCGGTCTTGATGCGTTCGCGCTCGGCCTTGGAGAGGTCGGTGCGGGTCAGCAGGTCGAACAGGGCCAACTGGTCTTCGCTCAGGCCTTCGTCCACGGCCCGACGTTGCTCGTCGCTCAGGCTGTTGGCGAGTGCGATCAATTGTGCGAACGTATCTTCGACGGTGGCGCGGTCCTTGTCCTGGTTGTAGGCGGCGATGATTTCCTGGTATTTTTTTTCGTAGTTCATGCGCTGCGGGTTGCGCGCCAGCATCCGCGCCAGCTTCTCCTCCACGATATGGCGGATGTCTTCGATGACCGTGTGTTTGCGCTTGATCTTTTTGCTGAATTCGTCGCGCAATTTTTCCATATTGATGCTTGAGAGGTCGATGGTCAGGCCGGCGGCCTGATCGTCGCCGGCGCCCTGCGTGAGCACGGTCTGGTTGACGATGCGGTGCAGGACTTTGAGAAGCTCGGACACATCGGCGGTGTCGCGGCGCTCGGTGAG
>JAYVRP010000132.1:0-8291 GCA_043776215.1 Rhodoferax sp.
CACACCGGCGACGGCATCCTGGGCCGGGCGCAGGGCAAGGTGGTGCGCAGCCGCATCATCGCCGACTGCTGGGTACGCAACCAGGTGGTGGTGGAGGAATGGCTGGTGCGTGACCAGGCGGCCTTTGCCAGGTGCCTGGGGCTGGAGCCGCGCGCTTTGGCGCGTGAGATGGTCGACCGCGAAGTCCGCAACGGACTTCCGATTGCCTTCTTCGTGCCGGCGCACGACAAGCCCGGTCGCTTCGTCTGCGCAGTGCAGGACGACGCCACCGTGGCGGCGGTCGTGCAAGGCCTGACCCGGCTGTGGCATCACAAGGAAACAGCGGTGATCCGCGACCTGTATTTCCACGGCGCGGCGCTACACGCGCCAGGCGGCGACGTCCGGTATGGCCATGTGGACATCGACACCTTCGCGCTGGGGTACCTCGCGTCCTTCCCGGACGCGGCATTCAAGGTCGAGAGCGCGCGCATCAACCGCGACCCGGAGCAGCCGGCGCGCATTGCGCTGCGCTGGTCGCTCACCGGCACCCACAGCGGGTTCGGCCACTTCGGTGAACCCACCGGCGCGCCGGTCTACGTGATGGCCATGAGCCATCTCAACGTGACCGCGGGCCGCGTCACCGCCGAGTACCTGGTGACCGACGAAGTGTCGATATGGAAGCAGATATTCGCCCACACCGAGAGCCGTGCCGGGGCCTGACGCGCCGCCATCCTTCAACCCCCCCGCCCGAGGAACCGATCACCATGGATATCTGCACCAGCATGGCACTGGAGAGAAAAGAGCTTGAACAGGCGATGGCAAAGTCGGACCTTCGCAGCAAGGCGGATGCCATCGCGTATGCCGACGCGTTGACCAGGATGATCTGGAACCACAACCTGCTGGGCCTGGTGCACGCGTATTACGACCTCCATGCCGTCTACAAGTGCGCCAACGGTCTGAAGATCACCGGGACCGATGGCATCGTCAACGAGTTCCTGTCCATGCAGGCGGCGTTCCCGGACATGCGGGTGCACATCACCGAGACCTTTGCCGCTGGCGACGCGGTGCAGGGCTTCACGGTCTACCAGCGTTCCTGGTGCGACGGCACCAATACCGGAACCAGCAAGTTCGGCCCGCCCACGGGCCGGCGCCTGACTGAAACCAACTCCATGGGGCAGACCGTCTACCAGTTCACGAAGGTCCAGGAGCACTGGAAGGTCAGCAGCGAGTTTTCCCTGCGCAGCCAGCCGACCATCGACAGGCTGCTGAAGAACCAACCCTGACCCGACGCGCTGCCGCGTGCCCGTCGCAGACAAGCAAACAGGTGACATATGCTGATTGACGCAAGAGCGCAAGAATTCCAGCGGCTGAAAAAGATCGTCGAGAACCCCGACTTCCAGTGTGCGGCGGACGTCGAGATCTTCTTCGAGGCCTATACCCAGTACATCTGGGATTTCAAGATGGTCGGGCTGATCTATGACCACTACACCGACGAGACCGTGATCCACGGCGAGAACGGCGTGGACATCGTGGGCATCGGGCCGGTGGTGCATCACACGCTGGAGCGCCTGTACACCCTGCCCGACATGAAGATCGTTTTCATCGGTATCTGGGCCGACAAGGTCAGCGAGGACGAATACCGTTTCATCCAGATCACCCACCCCGAGGGCACGTTTACCGGGCCCAGCGTCCATGGCCAGCCCACCGGCAGGAAGCTGGGTTATGACAACATCATGAACATGTGCGAGTGTGTGGTGAAGAAGCAGGACGGCCAGTGGAAGATCGTCGAGGAGTGGGGCCTGCTGGGGTACTCCGACTTCTTCCAGAACGGGCCCTGAAGCGCGTTGCCGGCCACTGCCGCGTTGCGCAGCGGCGCGTGGCAGGCGCCCGCCCGCGTCTGCCTACCAGTCCTTGCCGTGCAGGCGCAAGGCCGCTGCGCGCCGGTGGCCTTCCATGCCTTCGGTGGTGCTCTGGCGTATCGCTGGTGGCGCCACCGCCTCCACACCGGTCTGGTCCATCCACTGGTGGGTGCAGACCTTGACGAACGAACCCACCCACAGGCCACCCGTGTAGCGCCCGGCGCGCATCGTCGGCAGCGTGTGGTTGGTGCCGCAGCATTTGTCGGAATACACGACGCTGGCGCGCTGGCCGATGAACAATGAGCCGTAGTTGCGCAGCTTCGCCGCCGTCGCGTGGGGGTCGCGGGTGTGAATCTGAAGGTGTTCCGCAGCGATGTAATCCGAATACGCGAGCATCGTCGCGTCGTCGGGCGCCAGCGCGATCTCGCCGAATTCGCGCCATGACGGGCCGGCCACATCGGCCGTGGGGAGTTGCTGCAGCTGGCGCTCAACCTCTCGCAGCGTGGCTTCGGCCAGCCTGCGGCTGGTGGTGATCAGGCCCACGCGGGTGTGGATGTCGTGTTCGGCCTGGGCCAACAGGTCGGTGGCGATCATGTGCGGGTCGGCCGAGTCGTCCGCCACAACAAATATTTCGCTGGGTCCGGCGAGCTGGTCGATCCCGACCTGGCCGAACACCTGCCGCTTGGCTTCGTTGACATAGGCGTTGCCCGGGCCGACGATCTTGTCCACCTGGGGTATCGACTCGGTGCCGCAGGCCATGGCGGCAATCGCCTGTGCGCCGCCGACGCGGAAGATGCGGTCGGCGCCAGAGAGGTGACAGCCGGCGACCATGGCGGGGTGGGCGTTCGGTGGCAGGCAGGCGATGACCTCGTCACAGCCCGCCACCTTGGCCGGCACGAGAGTCATGACCGGCGCCGACAGGATCGGGTAGCGACCACCCGGCACGTAGGCGCCGATGCGTTCGATGGCGATGATGCGGTGTCCCAGATGCACGCCCGGCAGTTGCTCGACCTCCAGTGGCAGCATCGTCGCCAGCTGGGCCTGGGCAAAGGCCCTGACGCGTGTGATCGCAAACTCGGTGTCGGCGCGGGTCTGAGGGTCCAGCGCCGCCACGGCAGCCACGCGTTCGGCCTGCGTGACTTCCAGTGTCGACGGGTCGTGGCGATCAAACTTTCGCGAGAACTCGCGCACGGCGGCATCGCCGCGAAGGCGCACCGCGTCGATCACGCCACGCACGACGGCTTCGACCTCGCCGAGTTCCTTGTTTCCGGTACGGGTCGGCGCTTTGATGAACTCGATGGAGGGCAGGGGTGCGGGCATGTGATGGGGTCGTCGGGTGGTGAGTCGGCGGAGTGCCAGATGACTTCGAAGTCAAAGTATAGGAAACGGGCAGCGGAAGCGCAAGCGCAAGCGTATGCAAGGCCGTGTCCACAAGCCCTTTTCGCATACGGCGCAGGAGGCGGGTTTCGTGTTGCGCTGCGAGCTTGAACTCACCGTCGGAGCCACGTCCAGAGTGCTGCGCGAGGGGGATGGTTACTACTTTGACAGCCAATTGCCGCATCGTTTTCGCAATGTCGGCAAGACGCGGGCAGAGATCATCAGCGCGGTCACACTGCCCACCTACTGAGCGCCAGGCTGATCACCCAGCTGGACCGACCCGGACCGACCCGTAGATCGTGCAAGTAGGGAAAACACTGAGCCAAAATTTTCCGATGCACATTTGCATTCGAATGCAAAATTGGTTATCCTCTGATTTCGGAAGCCAACATTCTGGCGAATCCCTGGCCGTGGTCAAAACACATGGTTTGGTTTCGGTTGCAGCGACGGACCCCATGTTCACAACTTTCTAAGGACAGACATGACACTGAACAGACGCGAAATTCTCCAGGCAACGCTGGCTGCCGGGTCGTCCCTGGTGCTGCCGGGCGCTGCGCAGGCGCAATCCATGGCTGGCATCACTCCGGGCAAGCCCTTTGCCGGGCAAGAGGTCAAGGTGATGGCGGTGCGTTCGTCGCAGTTTGCGTCCCACGCCAAGCGCTCCAAGGCGTTTGAAGAGGCCACCGGCATCAAGGTGACCTATGTCGATGTGCCGTTCGGGTCGATGCGGGAAAAGCTGACGGCCGAGATGGTTGCTTCTTCGGCTGATTTCGATCTGTGCACGATCATGGACATCTGGATTCCGCCGATGGTGGAGTCCTATCTGCAGCCGCTGAACGCACACCTCAAGACCAAGAAGTTCAATCTCGACCGCTATCCCACGGCGTTCCTGGCGGCCTCGCAATTCAAGGGCGACACCTATGGGCTGCCCAACCGCTGCCACATCCAGTTGCTTTTCTACCGCAAGGACGTGTTCGACGAACTCGGCATCAAGCCACCCAAGACCTGGGCTGAACTGGTCACTGCTGGCAAGGCGGTGCAGGCCAAGAAGCCCGATCTGGCGGGCGTGGCCATTCCTTATGGCAAAAACAGTGGCCAGAACCTGATGGTCTGGTACAACTTCCTGTGGGGCAATGGCTCCGACCTGTTCGACGCCAAGTTGAAGCCGATCTTCAACAACCCCAAGGGCCTGCAGGCCACCCAGGACTACGTCGACATCATCCTCAAGCACAAGATCACCCCGCCGGGATGCGCCTCTTTCATCGAGCAGGACGCCGCTGGCGCCTTCGTGCAGGGCAAGGTCGCGATGCTGCCGATCTGGTGGCACATCTACAACCGCTTCAGCGGCAAGGATTCAGTCATCAAGCTCGATCAGGTCGGCTTTGTGCCCCTGCCCACCTACGCCGGCGCGCAGCCCAGCACCTATGTCAACGACTGGATCTACGGCGTGAACAAGCACTCCAAGGTGCCACAGGCCACGCTGGAGTTCCTGCTCTGGATATCGCAGACCGAAATCGAACGCGCGATCCTGGTCGACCCGACCGAGAACGACGTGGTGGCAGTGAACTGGGCCAATCTGCGCGACCCGGAGGTCAACAAGCGCTTCGGCAACATGCACAACGTGGCCGCCCAGGCACTGCAAAAGACCAAATCCATTCCCAACATCCCGGAGTTCCTGCCGGTGATCGACGTGATGGAAGTGGCAATGTCCAACATCGTGACCGGCCAGGCCTCGGTGGCCGATGCCATGAACGGCGCTGCATCGCAGGTGGCGCGCATCATGCGTCGCGCCGGCTAGGACGGATGATCGGGGCGCCCACATACCGCTGCGGGCGCCCCTTGTTGCCATGAACAACCGCAAGCTGATCTTCTTGCTGCTGCTGCCGGCGATGCTGGTGGTCGCTGCCACTACGGTGTATCCGCTGGCGTTTTCCTTTCTGACCAGTTTTCGCGACTGGCGGCTATTGACGTCGGTCCTCCCGGGGCCCTGGATCGGCCTGGAGAACTACGAGGTCGCGTTCACGGATGACCCCGAATTCTGGACCGTCATGTCGGTCACGGCCCGCTTCGTGGTCATCGACGTGGCGACCACGCTAGCCGTGGCGCTGGGCCTGGCCATCCTGCTGCTGCGTGCAGGGTTTGCCAAGTCGATCCTGCGTACCTTGGTGATCCTGCCGTTTGCCATGAGCCCGGCGCTGATTGGCATCTCTTGGCGCTTCATGTTCAACCCCGAATTCGGCGCCTTCGCGCGCACCATAGGCATCCTTTTGCCGTTCATGCAGGGTTTCGACTACTTCGCCAGTCCGGCCATGGCCATCGCGGTTCTGGTGTCGTCCGACGTCTGGCACTGGGCGCCCTATTTCACCTTCATGCTGATGGGCGGGCTGGCGTCGATCCCGCCAGAAACGCAGGAGGCGGCGCGCGTGGACGGCGCGACCAACTGGCAGGTGTTCCGTGACGTGACGCTGCCGCAACTGGCGCCGGTGCTGGCAGTGGCAGCCATTCTCAAGACCGTGTTTGCGCTCAAGGTGTTCGACGCCATCGTCACCATGACAGGCGGCGGGCCGGGCCTGGAAACATCCACGCTGGCCTATTTTGCCTACAACAAGGGCTTTCGTGACTACGACATGGGGTACGCCGCGGCGGTCGCATATGTGCTGACGGCGATCCTGTTTGGCCTGTCGTTCTTCTACATGCGCTTCCTGTTCAAGAAGGAGGCCAAGTGATGGCGGGCGCCGCTACCGTGACGGACAACTCCCGCTTGCTGGTGCAGCGGCGCGCTGCGGCGCGCCGTCGCAAGCTGCTCTTGCAGGTGCTCGAGAACGGCGTCTTGCTGGTGGTGGCGATCATCATCCTGTTCCCCATCATCTGGATGGTGTTGACATCGCTCAAACCGCCGGTGGACGTCTACCGCTATACGATCTTCTTCAACCCGACGCTGGATAATTTCCGCGAGGTGTTCGGCGCGCGCTGGCAGATCGGCCTGAAAGTGGCCAACAGCCTCGTGGTGGCCGTCGGTACGGTGGTGATCGCCATTCCGATGGCGGTGTGTGCGGCGTATGCGTTTTCGCGCCTGCAGTTCCGCTTCAAACGCGCGATGTTCCAGTGGATCCTGCTGACCCAGTTCATCCCTGCAGTGGTGATCGTGCTGCCGTTCTACATCATGTTCCGCAAGCTGGGCATGCTCGACACCTACCTGGCCCTGATCGTGGTGGATCTGGCGATTGTGTTGCCCTACGCGGTGTGGACCATCAAGGGGTTCATCGATGCGATCCCCCTGGAGACCGAAGAGGCCGCGCTGGTCGACGGTGCCACCCGCCTGCAGCTGTTGTGGGATGTGGTGGTGCCGATGGCGCGACCGGGGATCCTCACCGCGGCCATCTTCTGCTTCATCCTGACCTGGAACGAGTTCCTGTTCGCGCTGATCCTCACCCGCACCAAGGCGGTCCCGCTGTCGGTGGGCATCGTCGGTTTTCGCATGGAGCGTGGCGACCTGTGGGAGCTCATCGCCGCCACCGGCATCATCATCACGCTGCCCATGCTGTTCTTCGCGCTGGCGATCCAGCGGCATTTCACCAAGGGCATGAACCTTGGGGCCGTGCGTTGACAACCCCCTTCAGGAAATAGCCATGGCTGGAGTCGAGTTCAGGAAAATCACCAAGCGCTGGGGCGACTTCATCGCGGTCGACAAGCTCGACCTGACCGTGGTGGACAAGGAGTTCCTCGTCCTGTTGGGCCCTTCAGGTTGCGGCAAGACCACCTCCATGCGCATGATCGCCGGCCTGGAGGAGCCCACCGAGGGCGAGATCCTGATCGGCGGCGAGTTGGTCAACGAAATGCCGCCGCGCGACCGCGACGTAGCCATGGTGTTCCAGAACTACGGCCTGTATCCGCACATGACGGTACGCGAGAACATCGGCTACCCGCTCAAGATTCGTGGCCTGAAGGGTGCCGAGGCCGCCCGCATGATCGACAGTGCGGCCGGCAAGGTCGAGCTCGGACCTTACCTCGACCGCAAACCCGGACAGCTGTCGGGTGGGCAGCGCCAGCGGGTGGCGCTGGCACGCTCGCTGGTGCGCACGCCGCGGGTGTTCCTGATGGATGAGCCGCTGTCCAACCTCGACGCCAAGCTGCGCGTGACGATGCGCGCCGAGCTCAAGCATCTGCACCATGAAATGGCCATCACCACGGTCTACGTCACGCACGACCAGATGGAGGCCATGACACTCGCCACGCGGGTGGCCGTCATGAACAAGGGCGTGATCCAGCAGCTCGATGTGCCCGAGGCGGTGTACAACGACCCCGCCAACCTGTTTGTTGCCGGGTTTATCGGGTCGCCGAGCATGAACCTGGTGGAGGGCGAGTTGGTCGACGGTGTGTTTTCCGGCGAAGGCCTGCGCGCGCCCTGCGTGATCGCCGGCAGCCGCAAGTCGGTCGTGCTCGGCATCCGGCCGGAGGATGTGCAAGTGGTCGGCCTGGGTGCGGGGCTGTTCGATGCGCAGGTCTACGCATTCGAGCTCACCGGCGAGTCCGTGCTGGTCACGGTGACGGTGGGCAGCCGCCACTTCGCGGCGCGTGCCGACCGTCATTTCAGGTGCGAGATCGGCGACTCGGTCGGTATCCGTTTCGATGCGGCGCGCTCCTACCTGTTTGACCATGCAAGCGAAGCGCGCATCCGCAAGTGACACTGCCAACGCTGGTCATGCTGCCCGGTACCTTGTGTGATGGGCGAATCTTCCGCCGCCAGAAGTGCGCGCTGCGGGGGGTGGCGGATGTGCGAGTGCTCGATTACCGCGGCCTGGACCAGCTCGATACCTGGGCCCCCCTCGTGCTGCGTAGCCTGCCGGCGCACTTTTCGGTGGCCGGGTTTTCGTTGGGCGGCTTGTTGGCGCTCGAGTTGCTCCGGTTGACCCCCCAGCGCATCGAGCGCATCGCCATGATCGCCAGCAATGCGCAGCCAGCCAGCGCCCCCGGGCGGCGCAAGAGCGCCTGGTTGCGCAAGATGTGGCAGGACCGGGGGCCGGCCGAGGTGGCGCGCCACGTCAAGCCAGCCTATTTCCACCATGAAGCGGCGCG
>JAYVRP010000133.1:0-8272 GCA_043776215.1 Rhodoferax sp.
AAATGGAGCACCATCGGAGCGGCGCTGTGGTGACCCTGCGCGAGATACCAGCGCAGAAGGTGGTGGCCGTGCGTTTCTCCAAGTGCAGCACCGAGGCCACGATTGCGGCGCAAACCGCCTTGCTGCGGAGCTGGATGGCTTGGCCCAAGGCCTCCAAGTGGCGGGAAAGCCCCAGTTTTCCCGATACGACCCGCCGTTTGTTCCGCCACTTCTGCGGCGCAGCGAGATATTGATCGCGCTTGAGTAGCCGCACGGCATGCGGTAACGACCCCCTACAGCACCCTCACGATGCGGCGATCCGGCAGGCACTTGAAGTCTGCCAAAGACAGCAACTGCGGCAACGCCAGTTCGCGCCAGCTTTGCCAGAGCCTGCCGGTCGCGGCAGGCAGGGAAGTCAGAACACCCCCCGGCGTCATCTGCGACATGAAGAGCTGATAGACGCCTTCCTTGGCCCCGGCAAACGCCTTGCTGGCAAGCACCGTTTTTCCGGCCACGAGGTAGGTCTGCAGATCACCAAATGCGACCAGCAGTGGCTTGGCAGCCGGCTTGAACGGCTTCAGTGCTTGCCCGCCAAGAAAACGCCGCACGTTGGCCGCGGCGAAGGCGCCCATGTCGATGGCGTTGTAAGCCTGCTTGCCGACAGGTTGGGGTAGAACTGCCGCATCGCCGGCTACAAACACGCTCGCGCAATACGGACTCTGCAGCGTCTGCGCCACGCTCGCCCAGATCTGAGGTGGCCGCGCCAGGCCGGACTCGCGCAACAACTCTGGTGGCGTCAATCCGGCCGTCCAGATGGTCAACCCGGATGCCAGCCGCACACCATCGCCCAGGCGCACACCTTTGGGTGACACGCTGGTGATGGTCGTGTCGACGTGAAAGGTGACGGCATAGTCCTTGCACAGGTGCCGCAGATCGGCATCCAGCGCTTTCGGGAATCCCGGCAGCAGATGCGGGGATGCTTCGACCAGATCGACCGAAAGGCGGGGGTTATCACGGTAGCGCCGCAGTATTTCGCCCAAGGCCTCGATGCCGGAAACTCCAGCGCCGGCGATCACCACCTTGAGCGGCTTCTTCTGCTTGTCGAGGTCAGCGAGCCGCAGGGCGATCGCCTGGGCGTCAGCGACGCTGCGGAACTGCATGGCGTGACGTGTGACACCAGGGATGTGATGGGTATTGGGTAGACCACCCATCGCCACGATGCACGCGTCAAATTCCAGCTCGCGGCCACTGGACGTCACCAGTTGCCGTTGTGCCGGCTTCAGGCTGGCGACATGGTCGCGAAGGAACCGGTGACCAGCGCGTTCGACGATGTCGGCGCGGTCAAGACGCAGGCTCTTTGGCGTCTTCACCGTCGACAGGACTTCATGGATGTTGGGAATCCATTCGAAGTGCTGGGTCGGGTCGATCACCGTCACCGCGTCACTCGCCGGCAGTTTGATCGCCGCCGTGAGGCCTGCGAAATTGCCGCCGATGATGACGATCCGATTGCGCTTTGTTTTGGTCATCTGGTTCCACCGTTCCGTGCGCTGTTGCTCTGCGCTATTGTCGGCCAGGTCGGTCGATGCCGGTTCATCCGCGCGGTCATGCGCCCCGCGCACTACGGCGCCGAATCGATCACACGGCATGGCTCCGGAAACAGGCAGGTATTTCAGAAGCAAAGGTTTCAGGAAAGACGCTGGTTCAAAGCGCTTGCCGCAACTACGATTGCACGCACATCATTCGTCCACACCCTTCACCGAGGAAGTCCACCATGAAATGCCCAACCTGCACCGACATTGCGCTGGTAATGGCCGATCGTCAGGGAGTCGAGATCGACTATTGCCCCCAATGCCGCGGCGTGTGGCTCGATCGCGGCGAACTCGACAAACTCATCGAGCGGGCGGCCGCGGCGCCCCTGCCCCAGAACACCACGCGACCCCGCGCGCAGCCGGACTTCGTGGATTCGGACTATGGCCGTAGCAAGGGCTATCCGGTCCGACGACAGAAATCCTGGCTCAGCGAGATATTTGACTGATCTCGTCAAAGCTTGTTACCGCCATGGGAGGGCGCGCGGACACGCAAGCCGTGGCCCCATCGGCGCAGGGTGCGCCAAGCCTGGGCGGCGCGACAATCAATCTCAACCCGGCGCAATCGCCAGTTGGCGCATGCGCCGCGCGCGACGCATGACCGGCAGGAGAAAGACGACCTGCACCAACGCATAGGCATTCAGTGCCAGTACGACCGCCAGCACCGGAAGTCCCAGCAGCACAGGCCAGCCGAGCGCCATCGCCCATTCGCCAAGGCCGGCAAACCACGCACCGATTCCCCCCTTGGCAACAACGATGGGCGGCATGACATGGTCTCCGGGCAGCAGCAACGCGCCGATCTGGAAAGCCACCCAGTACAGGGGCACGATCGTCAACGGGTTGGTGTAGAGCGTGGCCAGAGCGGCGGCAATCGCATTGCCCCGCAGCCAGCCACACAAAGCGAGTGACCCGAGCACCTGCAGCGGGCCCGGCGTGAGGCCGCACAACATGCCAATGGCGACCCCGCGCGCCAGCGGCTCGCGTGTGAAGCTGAACACGTCGTGCCGGTCCAGCCATGGACGCAACCCGCGGAGCCAAGACGTATCCAGACTTGCCAGAACGCGTGGCTCCAGATGCCGCAACCAGCGGCGAAGCCGCCGTGCCGGACTCATGCCTTCCTGGCCGCGGCAGTGCCAGGCGCGGTGCGCAGCAGGGACGCCAGCACGGATGCCGCGATCAGGATGGCAGTCACTGCCAGGGCTACACTGATCGGGATCTTGTAGATATCGATCAGGAGCATCTTGCCACCAATGAACACGAGGACCAGCGCCAGGCCATAAGCCAGCAAGTGGAAACGGCTGGCCATATCGGCCAGCAGGAAATACAAGGCACGCAGTCCGAGAATCGCGAAGATATTGGCGGTCAGCACAATGAACGGATCGCCAGTGATGGCAAAGATGGCGGGAATGCTGTCGACGGCGAAGATCAAATCGGTAACGCCGATCATCACCAGCACCACAAACAGCGGCGTGTAGTGCTTCACGCCGCCCACCACGGTTGTAAGCTTCTCGCCGTCAAAGGCATTGGCGATGCGCAGGCGCCCGCGCAGAAACCGGAGCACCGGGTTATCGGCGATGTCAGGCTCCTTTCCCGCGGCGACCCACATCTTCACACCTGTCAGCAGCAGGAAAGCACCGAACACATACAAGAGCCAGTGGAAGGTGGCCAGGAGCCACGCGCCGGCCAGGATGAGCATGGCGCGCAACATGATCGCGCCGAGGATGCCGACGACCAGCGCCCGCTTCTGGAACTGTTCGGGCACGGCAAAGTAGGTGAAGATCATCAGGAACACAAAGATGTTGTCGATCGACAGGCTCTTTTCCACCAGGTAACCGGTGACGAACTGCATCGAGACGGTGTTGGCCACCACACGGCCCTGTGCGCCGTCCAGATACCACCAGAGCGCGGCAACAAAAACAAATGCCAGTGAAAACCACATCAGGCTCCATACGGCAGCCTCCCGCATCGTGACCTTGGCCGCGCCGCGTTTTTCCAGCATCAGCAAATCCACGGCGATGGCGACCACCACAAAGATGGCAAAACCCGCCCACATCCACCAGGTTCCAATGGTTTCCATTTGGTCGTTCCCGCAAAAATCAGATCAGTCGTTCTGGCTGCCGAAGCCAAACAGGCTCAGCAAACTGGTGAACAGGTTGAACAGGGACACGAACAGTCCGACTGTCGCCAGCACATAGTTGGTTTCGCCCCCGTTGACGATGCGGCTCGCCTCGAAAAGGATCAGTCCTGCCGACAGCAGGGCCACCATCGCAGACACTGCCATGCCAAGTGCCGGCATGTCGAAGACCGCCGCGCCAATGCCGGCGAGCAGCGCAATCACCATACCGGCAAACAGGAAGCCGCCCATGAAGCTGAAGTCCCGACGGGTCACCAGGACGTAAGCGGACAAGGCGATGAACGTCACGCCAGTTGCTCCAAATGCCATGGCAATCGCTTCGCCGCCGCCGGGCAAACCGCTGTAGCGGGTCAGGATCGGGCCCAGGGTGTAGCCCATGAAGCCGGTAAGCGCAAAAACCGCTGCCAGAGCCCAAGCGCTGTTTTGCAACTTGTGGACAGCGAACAGCAGGCCGAAATAGCCGACGAGCGTGAGGATGATGCCCGGACTCGGCGCTTGCAGCGACACGGCCGCCGTGGCCACGGCGGCGCTGAACAAGACCGTCATGGCCAGCAATGCGTAGGTATTGCGGAGGACTCGGTTGCGCAGGGCGGAGGTGCCGTCGGAACTGCCGGCGTTGGAGCCAGGCCAGACGATGCCACGTGCCTGGTTGTGTTGGGAAGCGTTGTTCATGGTTCTGAGTCGTCGCAGTGTTGTGATGGGGTCGTACCGTGGGAATCAGCCGACGGACTGCGTCAAGGCCAGTGCCTTCATGGAGTCGCGTCTCGGCCGCTGGGCCTGCTTGATGGTTCTCAGGACTTTGGCGACCGTGAGCCGCAACGCGTTCTCCAGCGCAGCACGCCAGTTGTTGGCGATCGCAACCACGACCAGCGTCCCGTGGGCCTGCAGGTTCAGGTGGATCTGAGCCCGTTTGTCCACACCACCACGCGGGCCGTTGACATCGCTGAAACTGAGCTTGGCGACGGCAACCTGCCGGGAAAGGCGGCGCAGCGCAAATCGCAAGCGGTCCTCCGCAACGTCCCTCAAGAGCTTCGCATCGGCAGGTTTGGCATCAACAAGAATTTGCATAGTGGAGTCCTCGGTGAGGTGATTGAAGTCATCGGAACGTAAAGTGTAGGCACCCTACAGTAACAAAAAAAGCAACTGATAACTACGATTTGATAAGAAAATACCTAACATTTAGAACCTCTAAACGACCCTCCGGACAGCCACATGAGTCAAACCTTCAACTATCGGCACCTTTACTATTTCTGGATCGTCGCCAAGGAGGGAGGCATCGCCAGGGCCGCCGAACACCTGGACATGGCGCTCCCCACCATCAGTACGCAGGTGCGTGAACTGGAGAAGTCACTTGGCGTGACCCTGCTCAAGGCGGAAGGTCGAAAACTTGTCCTGACCGAGGCCGGCGTGGCGGCGATGCGGGAGGCCGACCAGATCTTCGCGCTGGGTGAGGGCTTGCCACAACGCGTGCGTGATGCCGTGAGCGGCGCTGCCGTGCGCTTCAACGTCGGGATCTCCGACGGCATTGCCAAGCTCGCCGTGCACCGGGTGCTTGCGCCAATATTGGTCGTGCCAAAACTACGGCTGCTTTGCCACGAAGGTGAATTCGATCAGTTGCTGGCGGAGCTGGCCCTGCACAAGCTCGACGCAATGCTCTCGGACCGGGCCGCGCCGGCCAAGACCGGGCTGCGCGTCACCAGCAAACTACTGTCCAGCAGCCCGATCACCTGGTACGCCCCCAGGAAATGGCTTCAGGCGGCGCAGGACAACTACCCGGTCAGTTTCTCGCGTGTCCCCTTGCTGCTGCCGACCCGCCATTCGGCGATGCGACTGCGCATCGACCACTGGTTGGAGCGCGAACGCATCAAACCACTAATTGCCGGCGAGTTCGAAGACAGCGCCTTGCTGACCACCTTCGCCGCTGCCGGCATGGGGGTTTTCCCGGCCCCCGATTTTCTGGAAAAGGACCTGGCACACACCCACAGTCTGCGCAAAGTAGCGACCTGTGACGAGGTTGAAGAACAGTTTCACCTGATCTATACCCAGCGCAAGGTGTTGCACCCTTTGCTGCCACAGCTTCTGGACATCGACCCCACCCTGGTCAGGGGGTATTGTTGACCTTTCCGGAATTCATCACACCGTTCGGGCTGAGCCTTTCGAAGCCCTCGTGAGCCTTTCGACAGGCTCAGGGCGAACGGAAAAATCCTGTCGCGAAATATGGAAACGTCAGCAAGAGGAACTTCTCCGCGCGACATGGCGAACGGCGCCTGGCAGTCACTCTGGTGCAGAGAGTCCACGCGTGCCGACGCGGTTCCGGACGATAAACCTGCCGTCACGGAGCGCCCCAATGCCCCAGCCGACACAGCTCAAACGCACAACAGCGCTGCTCGCGCTGCTGGTTGCAGCCTCGGTATGTGTCCAAAGAGACACGCTGACCACCAAACGCCGCAGCGAACAGCGCGATGGAACGAGCGAAACCGCCCTCGCCACCGCCCCCAGCATTGCCGCTACACGACGCAGCGGGAGCCGGCACTACCGCTCAGGTGGACATCTCGCTGCGGCAAGGCGCGCCGATCAACGCCCGCAAGGTCGGGCTTCCCGTGATCGCGGCCTTGCTTGAATCACCGCCGTGAGCGGGCGCTCGCGTTCAGGTCAATCGCGCCGGCAGTGGCTCGCCCTTCTGAATGAACTTCAGCGCGACACCATTGTTGCAATAGCGCTTTCCGGTCGGCGGCGGCCCGTCGCTGAAGACGTGCCCCTGGTGGCCGCCGCAGTGCGCGCAATGGTATTCGTCGCGTGGCAGGATCATTTTGTAGTCGGTTGACCGGCCCAGGGCACCCGCCAGCGGTTGCCAGAAGCTGGGCCAGCCAGTGCCGCTGTCGAACTTGTGCGCCGCATCGAACAGCGGCTGGTTGCACGCCGCACACAGGTAGGTGCCGGCACGTTTCTCGGCATTCAGTGCACTGCTGCCCGCGTACTCGGTGCCATGTTCAAACAGCACCCGGTAGGCTTCTGCGGACACCAGCTTTTTCCACTCCTGTTGGGGCTTGTTCAGGGGAAAGGTCTCGGCAGCATGGGCCAAAGTGTAGGGAAGGACGCTTGTGGTCAGCAGCCCGGCGATGTGAATGATCGAGTTGCGGCGGTGCATGGTGTGCTTCTCCAGTTGGACATTGAACGGGCTCTCCGAACCCGGACAGCCCAACGATCTCGGCTTACTGACCCGCCTATTGTCGAGCGGCCATGGATTTCCTTACACGCGTGCCAGCCTCCTTCATGCACAATGCCTTCGCCGCCCCCCATTGTGCGAGGTACATCATGCGCTTGCTGATGACGCTGTGCGTCCTGATCTGGTTGTCCCCCCTGGCCTTCGCACAAGACTACGCCAGGGAGAAACGCTGGGCCGATGAAATCCTGCCGGCGATCGTGGTGGGTGATCCGGTCTCTATCAAGGCGACCTCGGGTCGGGAGTTTCTGGGGCTGTTCACCGAAGCCAAGAACGCCAAGGCGGCGTTGGTGCTTGTGCACGGTGTCGGTGTGCATCCGGACCACAGCGTCATCGGTATCCTGCGCGAGCGGCTGGCCGATCTGGGCTACACCACCCTGTCGATCCAGATGCCGGTGGCCGCGAAAGAAGGCACGGTGGACGATTACTACCCCAAACTGTTCGCAGACGCCGGCGACCGCATGGCACGTGCGGCGGATTGGCTTCGCGCCAAAGGGCACACCCGGGTGGTGCTGGTCAGCCACAGCATGGGCGCGTGGATGGCCAACGAGTACCTGGACCAGCACCACGCGTCCACCCCTTACCGTGCCTGGGTTGCGATCGGACTCACCGGCGGCTACTCGTGGACCATGCGCCGTTACCAGTTTCCGGTGCTGGACGTCCTTGGCGAGAACGACCTTGATCCGGTGCGCAAGGCCGAAGGCCGGCGCAAAGGGGCGCTGCACAGCGGCAACGGGTCGCGCCAGCTGCGCATCGCCGGCGCAGACCATTTTTACGACAAGCAGGAAGCCGCCTTGGCGGGCGCCATTGATACGTTCTTGCGCGAGGTGGTGTTGCGCTGACCATGCGCTGACCCCGAAGGTGCCCCGTGCAGCAAGCGCCCTGATGCAGGTCGGGTGTTTGTCGATTGCGACCACGTGGTCGGGTTCGGTCGGCATCAGGTGCCACTTGCGAACGCGGGTCTGCGCGCCGATACTTTGGCCTTTGCCAACCAACCGGAGGTATTCATGACAACCCAGGAACTCGCAAACGCATTCACGGCCTTGCTGAAGGCCGGAAAATTCGAGGATGCCGGCCGTGCCTATTGGTCGGACGATATTGTGTCGATGGAGCCGATGCCGGGAGACATGGCAATCATCAAGGGCCGCAAAGCGGTGGATGCCAAAGGTGCATGGTGGTACGCCAACCACGAAATCCATGACGTCAAGGTGGAAGGTCCTTATGTGCACGGTCAGCAGTTCGTGGTGCGGTTCACCATGGACATGACGCCTAAGGGTGGCGCGCGCACGACGATGGACGAGATGGGTGTCTACAGCGTGCAGGGCGACAAGATCGTCGAAGAGCGCTTTT
>JAYVRP010000134.1:0-2512 GCA_043776215.1 Rhodoferax sp.
GGTGTGCGTGTGGAACGTGCCCTGCCGGTGTGGAACGACGCGCTAGGGTTGATCGGCAAGGCCGATGTGGTGGAGTTTCTGCCAGACGGGACGCCTTACCCGGTGGAATACAAACATGGCAGCCGGCACAAGGCGGCGGATATCGCCGCCTGTGACGATCTTCAGTTGGCGGGGCAGGTCATGTGCCTGGAGTCGATGACGGGCCGCAGTATCGCGGAGGGCGCGCTTTTCTATGCCACGTCCAAGCGGCGGCGCTTGGTGCCGATCACGGTGGCTCTGCGGCTGGCGGTGGCACAAACGGCGCAAGCGATCCGGAATATGTTGGCGGCCGGCCGACTGCCCGCTGCTTTGCCGGCGAGCGATGAGTCCAGAAAATGCAGAGCATGCTCACTGCGTGAACGTTGCCAACCCGATGCCGCTCGGGCAGACATTCGGGCAGCGCGAGCGGCGCTATTTGACCCGGAGGCCTGATGCTTGAAATCGCGTGTCGGTTCAGTGAGCTGGGGTAGCCTTGGTCAGGCTGCTAGCATTCAAAACAACGAGCGAATTCGAGAGGGAACATCATGGCTGCTGTATTCAAGGACATTGAGGCTCAGGCATTGGCACTGCCTGCATACGAGCGCGGAAATCTGGTCGCTCGGCTTTTGGAGAGTCTGGACAGCGTGCTTGACGATTCACCCGAATCTGTAGCCGCCGCCTGGGAGGAAGAGATCGCCCGCCGGTTGGCTGACTTCGAGTCAGGCGCAACGCAGGGCATCCCCTATGAAAAGGTTCAAGGCGACATACGCGCGATGATTGCAAACCACGGTAAATCCGGCAGACCGTGAAGGTCGTCTACGAGCCCGCAGCTGCCGACGAGCTTCGTGATGCTATAAGTTGGTACCTGGCAGCGGCGGGTCAGCGTCAAGCCGAGGCGCTGAGTCGGGACATCGACGGAAGGCTGGCCCTGCTGATGCAGCACCCACTGTCCGGCACGCCTGGCCCAAATGCGCTTCGTCGCTTGCCCTCGCGTGTGTTCCCCTACACATTGCACTACCGCGTCGAGGGTGACATCATCCGAATTTTCGCCGTCGCACATCAAAAGCGGCGGCCGGGGTATTGGCGCAAACGGTGAACCCCACCCACCATGCAGCTTCTCAATACCCTCTACGTCACCACCGAAGCCACGTACCTTCGGCTGGACAACGATACGCTGCGGGTCGACGTGGAGCGTGAAACCCGGCTGCGCGTGCCGCTGCACCATTTGTGCGCAGTGGTTTGCTTTGGGCACGTGGGCTTGTCCGCGCCGCTGATGCACCGGCTGGCCGAAGACAGTATTGCGTTGGTCCTGCTCGACAGCAATGGCCGGTTCAAAGCACGACTGGAGGGCGCCGTGGCGGGCAACGTGCTGCTGCGCCAGGCGCAGTTTCAAAAAGCTGCTGATCCGGCATTTGCGCTTGACACGGCACGCGCCTGTGTAGCGGGGAAAATCAAAAATACCCGCCAGGTGTTGCTGCGCGGAGCGCGCGAGACCAAAGTGGAAGAAGAGGGCAAACTGCTCACCCGCCGCGCTGACGACTTGGCTGCGAGTTTGCGGGCGCTGCCCGGGGTTGCCGACCTGGATACCTTGCGCGGCGTCGAAGGCGAGGCAGCGCGCCAATACTTCAGTGGGCTCAATTTGCTGGTGCGGGCAGACCAACGCCAGGTCTTTCAAATGGACGGGCGCAGCCGTCGCCCGCCGCGCGACAGGCTCAACGCTTTGTTGTCGTTCCTCTACGCCATGTGGATGAACGATTGCCGTTCTGCTCTGGAAGCGGCCGGGCTGGACCCGCAAGTCGGGTTCCTGCATGCCATTCGCCCTGGTCGAGCCGCGCTGGCGCTCGACCTGATGGAAGAGTTTCGCCCCTGGGCGGATCGTCTGGCGCTGAGCTTGATCAACCGTGGGCAAATCACCGCCGATGATTTTGTATTGCGCGAAGGTGGTGGTGTGGCGTTGCAAGCGGATGCGCGCAAGGCCGTGGTGGTGGCGTACCAAGAGCGAAAGCGCGAAGATCTGACCCATGCGCTACTTGCACAGACTGTGCCTCTGGGGCTGGTACCGATGGTACAGGCGCGATTGCTCGCCCGGGCCGTGCGGGAAGAGTCCGCCCCGTACGTGCCGTTCGTGCCAAAGTAAGGCAACCGAGCATGTTGGTGCTTGTGTGTTACGACGTCAATACCGAAACGAAGGCAGGGCGTCGCCGCTTGCGCCGGGTAGCCAAAGCCTGTGAATCCGTGGGCCAACGGGTGCAGAAGTCGGTGTTCGAATGTCAG
Source organism: Rhodoferax sp. (assembly GCA_043776215.1). Classification (GTDB taxonomy): domain Bacteria; phylum Pseudomonadota; class Gammaproteobacteria; order Burkholderiales; family Burkholderiaceae_C; genus CAISIP01. The sequence goes on from JAYVRP010000134.1 coordinate 2,293, forward strand.
GTGGACGTGGCACAGTTCGAAGCACTGGAGCGCAGGCTTCTGCAGGAGATTGAGCCAACTTTGGATTGCCTGCGTCTGTACCGCATGCCCGAAACCCGAGGTTTTGAAGTGCGCGAACACGGAACCTTCAAGGCCGTCGATTTTGACGCCCCACTTGTGCTCTGAACGGGTTTGACTGTGATAAGGTCCAACCCGCGAACCTGAAGTGATGCCATTGATG
>JAYVRP010000135.1:0-2511 GCA_043776215.1 Rhodoferax sp.
CGCTGTATTGGGCGTTGCGCGAAGGGCGCGTGATGCATGGCTGAATTCAGCAACGACATGTCCGTGGCCAGATTGCTGCTTGCCGCTGCCGGCCAAGACATGGCGGCTTGACGGCTACTCGCGACCGGCATGGGTATGGGTGATGCCGTTGTGGGTTTCCATGCCCAGCAGGCCGTCGAAAAAACTCTCAATGCAGTACTGAGCAGCCACCGAGTCGAGTTCCGTCGAACGCATGACTTGGCGTTGTTGCTTGACTTGCTGCATGACAACCACGTCGCGGCACCGCCTGAAGCAGACTGGCTTGACGAATTGAACCCCTATGCGGTGGAGGCTCGCTACGGAACCATCGGACCCGAGGGGTTGGATCGCGGGCGCACGCTCAAGGCGGTTGCAAATGTCATTGCGTGGGCTGAACTGCAAGTCAATGATCCGGGCCAGCGATAGTCAGCCGTACCGGATCGCGACCAAGCACGGCGCCTGTCTCAATTCCCCGCGCTCGCCATCTTGCGCCGTGAGATGGCGCTTTCCAGCCAGCCGACTTCCATCTCGGGCACCGAGGCGAGCAGCAGGTCGGTGTAGTCGTCGAACGGCGGCGTGAGCACCTCTGACTTCGGGCCATAACGCACGATCTTGCCCTGGTACATGACAGCGATGGAATCGGCGATGGCTTTCACCGTGGCCAGGTCGTGGGTGATGTACAGGTAGGCCACGTCCTCGATCTTTTGCAGGTTGAGCAGGAGCTTGAGGATGCCATCGGCCACCAGCGGGTCGAGGGCACTGGTGACTTCGTCGCAGATGATGAGTTTGGGTTTGGCTGCCAGGGCGCGGGCAATACATACACGTTGCTTCTGGCCGCCAGAAAGCTCCGCGGGGTAACGGTCGATATAGCCCGAGCCCATCTCGATTTCGTCCAGCAGTTGCTGGATCCGGCGCTCCTTTTCCTTGCCATGCATGCCGAAGTAGAACTCCAGCGGCCGCCCGATGATCTTGCCCACAGTGTGGCGCGGGTTCATGGCCACATCGGCCATCTGGTAGATCATCTGCAACTCGCGCAACTGGTCTTTGCTGCGCTGGGGCAGGCGCGCCGGCAAGGGTTTGCCATTGAACAGGATGTCGCCCTGCATCGGTGCCAGCAGCCCGGTGACCACGCGCGCCAGGGTGGACTTGCCCGAGCCCGATTCGCCCACGACGGCCAGTGTCTGGCCCGCGCTGAGTTGCACCGACACCTGGTCGAGCACCTTGATGGATCGCCCGGAGTAACTCGCGGTCACGCCACGCACTTCCAGCAGGGGCTGAAGTGATGGCTTCTTTTCTTCGTGGGCGATGCGACGCACCGACACCAGGGCACGTGTGTACTCCTGTTGCGGTGCATGGATGATTTGTGCGGTGCTGCCGAGCTCGACCAGCCTGCCATGACGCAGCACCATGATGTCGTCCGCCACCTGCGCCACCACGGCCAGGTCGTGCGTGATGTAAAGGGCGGCCACGCCGGTGTCGCGGATCGCGTCCTTGATGGCCGCCAGCACGTCGATCTGGGTTGTCACGTCCAGTGCGGTGGTGGGTTCGTCAAACACGATCAGGTCCGGTTCCGCACACAGCGCCATCGCTGTCATGGCGCGCTGCAGTTGCCCGCCCGAGACCTGGTGCGGAAACCGCTGACCGAAGTTTTCGGGGTCGGGCAGCCCGAGTTTCTTGAACAGGGCGATGGCACGTTGCTCTGCCTGGGCACGGTTGGCGACCCCATGCTGCAGCGAAGTTTCCACCACCTGGCCCATCAGCCGGTGTGACGGGTTGAACGCTGCCGCCGCCGACTGGGCGACATAGGAGACTTCCTTGCCGCGCAGCGCACGCAAGCCAGCCGCTCCGCCCTTGAGGATGTCGCGCCCATTGAGGAAGACTTCGCCACCCGTGATGCGCACCCCGCCCCTGCCGTAACCCAGCGCCGACAGGCCGATGGTCGATTTGCCGGCGCCCGACTCGCCGATCAGCCCCAGAACACGACCCTTCTGCAGCATGAGCGATACGTCGTCAACGATCAGGATGTCGCGCGGCGCTTCGCCCGGCGGGCGCACAGTGGCTTCGATGCGCAGGTTGCGCACTTCCAGCACGTTCGGGTGGGTGGCCCGGGGATCAGCCATTGCCACGCCCGCCTTTCAGGTCGGAGGTGCGATTGAGGATCCAGTCGGCGACAAGGTTGACCGAGATCGTCAGCACGCCGATGGCGGCGGCCGGAATCAGGGCGGCGGGAATACCGAACACGATGCCTTCCTTGTTCTCCCGCACCATTGCACCCCAGTCCGCGTCCGGTGGTTGCACACCCAGCCCCAGGAACGACAGGCCGGACAGGAACAACACTGCAAATATGAAGCGCAGGCCCAGCTCGGAGATCAGCGGCGTCAGCGCATTGGGCAGGATTTCGGAAAACACGATCCAGGGGGTTTTTTCGCCACGCAGCCGCGCGGCTTCCACGAAGTCCATCACGTTGATGTCGACCGCCACGGCACGCGACAG
>JAYVRP010000136.1:0-8250 GCA_043776215.1 Rhodoferax sp.
TTCAGTTGCGAGCGCTGGTACCGGGAGGAGGTCCGTCGACAACCCCAGTTGCTGGTGTTGACCCGCGACGAGCTGATGCGCCATGAGGCCGCTGGCATCACCACCAATGCGTTTCCCCGCACCATTCGCCTCGGTGGTGTGGACTGCAGCGCGGTCTACCTGCACGAACCCGGCGACCCAAAAGATGGCCTCACCGTGAGCGTGCCGCTGTTCGTGCTCAACCAGGTGAGCGACGAGCGCTGCGAGTGGCTGGTACCCGGCATGCTGAGGGACAAGATTTTGGCCTTGCTCAAGAGCCTGCACCAGAAGCCTCGGTCGCGTTTCGTTCCGCTGCCACAAAACGCGACACGCATCGCCGGCCTGCTCGGCGCGCCGGAAACCTTCGGCCACGGCGCTCTGACGGATGCGCTGTTGCGTCTGGTGCGCCAGGAGACGTCGCTTGACATCCAACGCGGCGATTTCAAGCTTGAGACATTGAGCCCGCACCTGTTCATGAACCTTCGGGTGGTGGATGAACACGGCCGCCAACTCGGCACCGGCCGCAATCCGGGCGCTCTCAAGGCCGAGCTTGGCACCCAGGCGCGGGGTGCGTTCCAGGCGCTGGCGAATTTGAAAACGACCGTGACTGCGCCGGTGCAGGAGACCGGAGTACCAACCCAGGGCCAGAATCCAACGTCGGCCGGCGCCATCCCCGCAAGGTCACCCGTGGCTGCAACGGTGGGTGGGGAGCGTTACAGCGCGTGGACGTTTGGCGAATTGCCTGAGTTGCTGGAAATCCGCAAGGGAGGGCAGACCTTGATTGGGTTTCCAGCCCTGATCGATGCTGGAGACGCGGTCATGATCGAGGTGTTCGATGAGCCGGATGTGGCTGCGGCCCGCCACCGGGCCGGCCTGCGCCGCCTTTTTGCATTGCAGATCCGCGATGCACTGAAGTACCTCGAGAAGAATGTTCCCGACCTGCAGAAAATGGCGGCGGCTTTCATGCCGCTGGGTTCGCTGGAAGAGTTGCGCTCGCAGATCTTCGAGGTGGCTCTGGACCGAGCGTTCCTGCTTGACCCGCTGCCCGGTGACGCCGGCGCGTTCAAGCGCCGCGTGGAGGAGGGCCGCGGCCGGCTGACGCTGATCGCCAATGAGGTGGCGCGCCTTTGTGCCGTGGTGCTGGCCGAATTCGCGCTGGCACAGCGCAAGATCAAGGACAACAAACAGGCGGCGGATGCGGTGGCCGATGCCACGCAACAGCTGCAGCGTCTGGTCCCCCGGCGTTTCCTCGCCACGACGCCCTGGCCCCAGTTGCAACACCTGCCCCGCTACCTGAAGGCCATTACCCTGCGGCTGGACAAGATCCGCGGTGACCCCGCGCGTGATGCCACGCGTCTGGCGGAACTCCGACCCCTGGAAACGCGCTATTGGCGCCTGGTGGCAGAACGTAAGGGCGTGAGCGACGAACGTTTGCAGGAGTTCCGGTGGCTGCTGGAGGAGCTGCGGGTCAGCTTTTTCGCCCAGGAGCTGCGCACGCCCCAACCGGTCAGCGTCAAACGCCTGGACAAAGCGTGGCAACAGATCAACAGTTGAAAGGCGCACCATGACCCGGGCACGCCGGCCACGCCGATCGCCGTTGCAGCGGCGCATGGCATTGGCGCGTCACCGGGTCGGTCGCCTGGATCCGACCGTGAAAGGCCTGATCTGGGTTGCACTGGCCGGCCTGCAATTCGTCATTCTCAACACGCTGGTGCGGGTCTTGGCACTTCAACTGCATCCTTTCCAGGCGCAGTTCCTGCGCTACGTCAGTGCGGTGTTCATCATGTTGCCATTTGTCATGCGCACGGGTTGGGCCGCCTACATGCCCAAGCGCATTGGCGGGCAGTTTGCTCGCGGCGCACTCCACACGGTCGGGCTGCTGCTGTGGTTCTCGGCGTTACCCCGCATACCCATGGCCGATACCACCGCCATCGGGTTTACAAGTCCGATCTTCATCATGCTGGGGGCTTACCTGTTTTTCAAGGAGTCGATGCGCTGGGAGCGCTGGCTGGCGGCGGGCATTGGTTTTTCGGGCGTGATCCTGGTGGTGGCGCCCAACCTTACCGGCGGCGGAGGGTACTACAACCTGCTGATGGTGGCGTCGAGCCCCGTGTTTGCGGCATCGTTCCTGATGACCAAGGCATTGACCCGCCATGAGCGCGCCGAAGTGATCGTGTTCTGGCAAGCGATTTCGGTTACGCTCTTCACCCTGCCATTGGCATTGTGGTTCTGGGCCACACCCACCGCCTGGCAGATGCTTGGATTCCTGGGCGCGGGCACACTGGGCGTGTCCTCACACTACTGCATCACTCGGGGTTTCGCGATCGCGGATATCTCATCCACCCAGTCCTTGAAGTTCATGGACCTGGTGTGGGCATCGGCCATGGGCTGGCTGGTCTTTGCCGAGATTCCGAGCCAATCCACATTGGTCGGTGGTGCAGTGATCTGCGGCTCAACCATCTGGATCGCACACCGGGAATCCTCCCGTCACCGGTCCCGCGGGTGAGCTGCTACAAAGCCGCCAGCTGGCCCAGTGCCAGTTGCAGGGTCTCGTCCTTTTTGGCAAAGCAGAAACGCACCACGTTCTGGTCGAAGCTGTTGCCGTAGAAGGCGCTCAGGGGAATTGCGGCCACACCCATCTCGGACGTCAGCCACTTGCAGAATCCGGCCTCTCCGAGGCTGCGTTCCGGCACAGCGAGCTCCGAGATGTCTACACACTGGAAATAACTGCCCTCGCTGGGCAACAGACGAAAGCGGGTTTTCGCCAGTCCAGCTCGGAACAGATCACGCTTGCGCTGGTAGAAGGCGGGCAATCCCAGGTAAGGTTCCGGGTCGCCCATGTACGCCGCCAGCCCGTGTTGCACCGGCGTATTGACCGTGAACACGTTGAACTGGTGCACCTTGCGGAACTCGGTGGCAAGGGCGGCCGGTGCGGCAACAAAACCGACTTTCCAGCCGGTGACGTGGTAAGTCTTGCCGAAGCTGGAGACGATGAAGGCGCGCGCCGCCAACCCCGGGTAACGCGCGGCGCTCTCATGGTTCTTTCCGTCAAACACCATGTGCTCGTAGACCTCGTCACTGATCACGAGGATATTGGTGGGGGCCAGGATCTCCTGCAACACCAGCATGTCCTCGCGGCTCCAGACCGTGGCGCTTGGATTGTGCGGGCTGTTGACCAGAATCGCCCGGGTTTTCGGGCTGATGGCCGCCGATATCTTGCCAAAGTCTGGCCGGAAGCTTCCAGGCACCAGAGGCACCCGAACGGCGATACCGCCGGCCAACTCGATATTGGGAACGTAGCTGTCGTAACAGGGTTCCAGAACGATCACTTCGTCGCCCGGGTGCACCACCGCCAGAATGGCAGTGAGAATCGCCTGTGTCGCCCCGGCAGTGATGGTGATCTCGGAGGCGGCATCGTAGTCGCGTCCACCGTGCGGCCCGTGCCACGCACGCATCTTGGCAGCGACCGCGTCGCGCAGGACCGGGACACCGGTCATGGGAGGGTACTGGTTCAGGCCCCGCGCCATGGCGTCCGAGACGGCGCCCACAAGTGCCGGGTCGCAGTCGAAGTCGGGGAAACCCTGGCCCAGATTAACAGCACCTGTTTCCGCCGCCAGTGTCGACATGACGGTGAAGATGTTGGTGCCGACCGTGGGCAGTTTCGAGACCAGTTCAGGGGTACGGGCAATCACGTCGGGGTGCTCCATGTGGGGGTGACTACAACTCGTAGTCATTGACTTGGCCAGTCATGGCGCGGGCGACCAGGTGCCGCTCCAGCCGGTCGCTCAGCAATTCGGCAAACTTGAACACAAAATTGCGCAGGTAGGCGCTGCGTTTGAACGCCACGCGCGCGATATTTTGCCCGAACAGGTACCCGGCCGGACGCACCACCAGCCCGCTCTTTCCGCCGTCACCGGCCAGGTCGCGAACCGCCATTTCGGCAGCGATACCGACCCCCATGCCGAGCTTGACGTAGGTGGTGATGACATCGGAATCGATGGCTTCCAAAGCAATGCGCGGATGCAGGTTGCGGGTTGCAAACGCCTGGTCAATCTTGGTGCGGCCGGTGAACGACGGGTGGTAGGTGATCAGCGGTTCGGTTGCGAGGTCTTCCAGCGTCACGCGGTCTTTGCGGCACAGCGGGTGGTCATCGGGCAGCACCAGCATGTGCTGCCATTCGTAACAGGGCAGGGTCACCAGCTCCGAATATTCCGCCAGCGACTCGGTGGCCACGCCGATCTCGGCCACCTCTTCGATCACCATCTGTGCCACCTGGGCCGGTGCCCCCTGGTGCAGGCTGACATTCACTTTGGGGTACGCTGCACGCAACTTGGACACCGGGCCCGGCAAGACATAGCGTGCCTGGGTGTGGGTGGTGGCAATGGACAGGGTGCCGCTGTCCTCGGCGCTGTATTCATCGCCAATGCGTTTGAGGTTGCCCACCTCGCGCATGATGAGCTCGATGCTCTTGAGCACATGCTGACCCGGCTCGGTCACGCGCTTGAGCCGCTTGCCATGCCGTGCAAAGATTTCGATGCCCAGTTCTTCTTCCAGTTCAATGATGGCCTTGGAGACACCTGGCTGGGACGTGTGCAGCGACTTGGCCGCCTCTGTGAGGTTCAGATTGCGCCGAACCGCTTCCTGGACGAAACGAAACTGGTGAAGATTCATATCGAATGCCGCCTAATGATCGGAATCATTATGCCTGCCAGGCCTATTGAACTGGCGCAGACGGGCCTCTTCACGGAGCCAGGGCAATGCCAGCCATCAGATCGATGACGCGCGGATCCTCGCCAATGGCGGATTTGAGTACCAGGTGGACGTCCGGGTGGTCTCGGGCCAGGGCTGCCACCAGTTGCGGCAGATCGTGGCGGGCATGGCGACCCACACCCAGGAACATCGGGACAACGGTGATTTGCCGCGCACCTGCCAGGACCAGCGCACGCACGGCAGACCCCAGGTCGGGTTCCATCAGCTCCAGAAAAGCGCAGCGCACCAAGGCTCCCGGTTGCAGGCCTTCCATGCGGGCAGCCACGGCTTCGATCGGGCGGCTCCAGAGTGGATCGCGTGATCCGTGCGCAAAGAGGATGACGCCGCGCTTGTCCATCGTCATCGCCTCAGCACCAGCCATCCAAAGGCCGATAGCGACAGCAAGGAGTAAAGCAACCCAGGTGCGGCCGCCGTCAGCCAGGGCCACCAGTTGCGCAGATTGCCAAAGTAGCCGAACAGGTCGTTGAGCAGGAAGAAACTGATGCCGGTCATGACCCCGATGAACACAAACGTGGAGATACCCCGCATGCGAAAGTGAAGGTAGGCAAATGGCAGGGCCAGGACCACCATCACAAGGCAACTCAGCGGGTAGAAAACCTTGCGCCAGAACTGGATCTCATACCGCTGGGACGATTGCCCATTGGCATCCAGGTGGCGCATGAACTGGAACAGGTCGATGGTCGGCATGCGCTCTGGCCGCAGCAGCGCCACAGTGACCATCTCCGCTGTGAGCGTGGTGGGCCACCGAACTTCCGGCAACTTTTCGCGCGATGCACGCGACTCACTCGTGGTGTCGAGGGTGAACTCGGTCCGGGTCACGTCGTTCAGGATCCAGGCGTCGCTGTTGCCGAACCGACCGCTTTTTGCCTCATTGATGGACACCAGGCGCCCCCGGTTGTCGAACTCGATCAGGCGCACCCGGCGCATGCTGCCGTCCGATTGCAACACGCCGACGTTGACAGCGTAGGAGTGGTAGGCCTGCTTTTCGCGCAACCAGGCGCCGGTTTGGCCGAACGTGATCTCGCGCAAGTATTTGGCACGGAGCAATTGGCCTGCACGGTCCGCTGCTGGCGCCACGAAGTCGCCAACAGCGAACGTCAAAATTGTGAACACCAGACCCAGCCCGAGCATGATCCGCAGAGCGCGCCCCGGACTCAGCCCGCTGGTGCGCAAGACGGTGAATTCCGAGTGCTGTGCCAGGCGCGCCATGACGAAGACCGATCCGATCAGCACGGTAATCGGAATCAAATCGTACAAGGTGCTCGCGGAAAGCGTGACCACGAATGCGATGGCGTGCCGTACCTGGTAACCCTGAGGACTGGTATTGTCAACCCAGCGCAGTTCATCGACGAAGTCTATGAACGCGAACAAGGCCAGGAACGCGATGGTCACGAACGCGACGGCCTTCAGCACCTCGCCCTGGATCATCCGGCTGACGGTTTTCATGTGGCTCCCTGCGCTGGTACTGCGCGTCCGCGCCGCCGCCGCAGGCTGGCGACAAACGTCCAGTTCCAGTGTAATTTGACCAGCAACAGCGTCGCAACAATGAACACACCCGCGTGCAGGCCGACGATGAAACGCCAGAAGTCATAGGTGCCGGACGTGATACGGCTTGAGCCCAGGTTGATCAGGTTGTAATAGGTGATGAAGGTGAACAACGACAGCACGAGGTTGCTGTTGCGGCCGACGCGCGGGTTGACACTCGACACGACCAGCCCGATCAACACGAAATTGAGCGCCGCCAGGGCCAGGCCAAGGCGCCAGGACAACTCACCCAGATAGGGCAGGGTGCGCCCCGCCATCAAGGTGCGTGTGGACAACACCCGCGGGGGAATGGCGCGCTCGATTTCTTGTGCTTTTTCGTTGATGAGGACGCTGTACTCCTCGAACTCACTCACCTTGATCGACGAATTGTCGAGGGCTGTCTCAAGGCGCTGGCCGCGCGAAAGTTCAAGGAACTGGTCCGACCCGACGGACTCGATGCGCCCGGCCCGTGCAGATGTGACCGTCTGGACGCCGCGCTCGGTGGTGGCAATGAAGACCTCTCCGGCCGTTTTTCCGCCGATGGAATCCTTGTCGACAAAAAACACGCGGGTACCACCGGCGGATTCCTGGAATTGGCCTGGCGCCACCCGTTCCATGTCGCTACGGTTCTCGAAACGGTCGCGCAGTTTCTGTGACTGCTGGTGGGCCCACGGCCACCCGAACAAGGCCAGCGCCCCAATCATCACCAGGATGGGCCAGACGAAGCGCAGCAATGGCCAGATGAACGTGCCCAGACCCTGGCCGCTGGAAAACCAGATAACCATTTCACTGTCCCGGTACATCCGGGACAGGGTGCCCACAATCGCAATGAAAAGGCTCAACGTGAGGATGGTCGGGGCGTGCCCCAGCACCGTATATCCAAGCACGATGATGACCTCCGTCGGGTTCACGCTGCCCTGTTGCGCGAGGTTCAATGTGCGAATCAGCAGCATCGTCATGACGATGGTGGCAAGGACCACCACAGTTGCTCCAAAGGAGCGCGCCATTTCCTTGCGGATGGAAGAATGGAATAACATCGGTCAGAAGGGGAAACCGCAATTATGAACTTCGAACTCAAGCCTTTCGGCATCACGGACGCCGCAGGCCAGGTTGGGGATGCCTTGGTGGTGCTGGTACCCAAGGGCTTCAAGGCTACAAGCGGCGTGTTGTCGGACCTGGTGGCAGCTGCGATCAAATCAGGCGACCTGGAAACCAAAGCCGGCAAGATGCTGCAGATGTACCGGGCGCCCGGTGTGGCATGCAGCCGGCTGGTCTTGGTCGGGTGTGAGGATGGAACTCCGCACCATGTGCGCCAAAGCCTGACGTCGGCATGTGCTGCGGTCAAGTCTGCATCGGTCAAGTCACTGGTGGTGTGTTTCGCATGGTCAGGCACGGCAGATGCTGTGCAAGCGGCCGTCATGGCGGTGGCCGACGGAACCTATGTCTACACCACGACAAAGTCGAAGGCCGAGGGTCGGTCTATTGTGAAGGTACTCATCGGTGCGCCACCGAGTACTGACAACCGGGGTTCTTTCGAGCGCGCGGTGGCGGCTGTGCATGGTGTGGAGCTCGCCAAGGAATGGGCCAATCGACCGGCCAACCATGCGACACCGGCCATGCTGGCCCGTGCGGCAGCCAGCTTGGCCAAGTCACCGCGAATCAAGTGCGAGGTTCTGGGGCCCCGGCAGGTGGCCAAACTGGGGATGGGGGCTTTCATGGCGGTCGCCCGAGGTTCCGAAGAAGAGCTGCGGTTTGTTGTCCTGCGCTACGACGGCGCCGCCAATTCGGTCGCGCCGACGGTCCTGGTAGGCAAGGGAATCACCTTCGATACCGGGGGGATCTCGATCAAGCCGGCCCCCGAGATGGACGAAATGAAGTTCGACATGTGTGGTGCCGCCAGTGTGCTTGGCGTGTTTCGGGCATTGGCGGACCTGAAGC
>JAYVRP010000137.1:0-2503 GCA_043776215.1 Rhodoferax sp.
GAATTGAAGCAATGGTTTGACACGCAGGGTCTTCGCGCGCACGTGAGCGTGACAGATGAAACCGACTACGCTGCCAGTTTTTGTATCGTAGAGACCGGCGATTGATCCCGCCTTTTTCCCGTCAGCACGACTGGCGTTCAATGACATGACACCTGGTGAATCCATCTACCCCACGCATGCCCCCTTGGTCATCGACATTGCGGGGCTGCGCTTGACGCCCATGGACCGTGCAAGGCTTCGCCACCCGTTGGTTGGCGGGTTGATTCTTTTTGGCCGCAACTGGCGTGACCGACAACAACTGTGCAACTTGTGCGCGGACATCAAGTCCACGCGTGCGGATATTTTGGTCATGGTGGACCACGAGGGAGGCCGTGTGCAACGTTTCCGCACCGATGGCTTCACGCACCTGCCCGCGATGGCCATGCTCGGCCGGATGTGGATGGATTGCGTGCCGACCAATCCCCGGGCCAGTGCTCTCAAGGCCACAGCGACGGCTACCGCGTGTGGCTTTGTGCTGGGTTCGGAACTTCGTGCATGTGGTGTCGACCTGACCTTTGCTCCGGTACTTGACCTGGACTACGGCGTCAGCAACGTGATTGGCGATCGTGCCTTTTCCCGCGATCCGGCGGTCGTCAGTTTGCTGGCCAAGAGCCTGATGCACGGGCTGCTGCAAAGTGGCATGGCCAATTGTGGCAAGCATTTTCCAGGGCATGGCTTCGTGAAGGCCGACTCCCACATTGACATCCCGCACGACCAGCGTAGCCTGCGCTCGATACTTGCTGACGACGCCGCACCCTACGCGTGGCTGGGAACGGCGCTCGCCAGCGTCATGCCGGCGCACGTGGTGTACGCGCGGGTGGATCCGAGGCCGGCAGGCTTTTCTCGCAAATGGCTGGGTGACATCCTGCGCCGCCAACTCGGATTTCGAGGCGCAATCTTCAGTGATGACCTGAGCATGGCCGGTGCGCGCACGATCGACGGCGTCCAGGTGGACTTCACCACGGCGGCCATCGCAGCGCTGGACGCAGGATGCGACCTGGTGTTGTTGTGCAATCAAAGCCTCGCTGGTGGTGCTGCCATCGATGCCTTGATTGAAGGTCTGTCGGCGGCCAGCGCGCGCGGGACGTGGCAGCCAAATGCCGCCAGCGAGCAGCGCCGGATGGACTTGCTTCCCCGCGCGCATGCGATGGACTGGGACACCCTGATGGTGCAGCCCATGTACAGGCAGGCGCTGGACCTGATCCCCTGAGGTGGTGTCAGACCATGGATGCTTCGCGGCGCAAAGCCGGAAACAGGATCACGTCGCGGATGCTCGGGCTGTCAGTCAGCAGCATCATCAGGCGGTCAATGCCGATCCCGCAGCCGCCGGCGGGTGGCATGCCGTATTCGAGCGCGCGCAGGAAGTCATGGTCGAAAAACATGGCCTCGTCGTCACCGCTGTCCTTGGCAGTTGCCTGGGCTTGAAACCGCGCTGCCTGGTCTTCCGCATCGTTCAACTCGCTGAAGCCGTTGCCGAATTCACGGCCGGTGATGTACAACTCAAAACGCTCGGTGACATCCGGCTTGGCGTCGCTTGCCCGGGCGAGTGGTGAAATTTCAACCGGGTGCTCACATATGAAGGTGGGTTGCCAGAGTTTGTCCTCGACGGTTTCTTCGAAATACAGCACTTGCAAACTGGCCAGGCTGCGTTGTGACAGCTGGTGCTTCTCTTCGGTTTTCCCGAATTTACGCAGTGCTTGCACCAGCCAGGATGCATCAAGAGCCCCCACACCGGCGTCGGTGTATTTGGCGATGGCCTCGATGATGGTGAGCCGCTCGAAATCGTGCTCCAGATTCACTGGCTTGTTGTCATAACTCAGCTGCAAGGTGCCCGTAGCCCTGCGTGCTGCATCACGCACAAGCTCCTGCGTAAATGTCATCAGATCCTGGTAGTTCCAATAAGCTGCATAGAACTCCATCATCGTGAACTCGGGGTTGTGCCTGACCGAGATACCCTCATTGCGAAAGTTGCGGTTGATTTCGAATACCCGGTCAAAGCCACCCACGATCAGCCGCTTGAGGTAGAGTTCTGGCGCGATGCGCAAGTACATCTGCTGGTCGAGCGCATTGTGATGGGTGACAAACGGCTTGGCATTCGCACCCCCGGGGATCGGATGCAGCATCGGCGTCTCTACCTCCAGGAAGCCGTGTCCGACCATGAACTCGCGAATGCCACTGACAGCACGGCTGCGCGACACAAAACGTTTGCGTGCCGTCTCGTCCATCATCAGGTCCACATACCGTTGTCGGTATTTCAGCTCCTGGTCGTTGATACCGTGAAACTTGTCGGGCATGGGCCGCAGGCTCTTGGTGAGTAGGCGCAGGCGCGTCGCATGAATCGAAATCTCCCCGGTTCTGGTCCGGAACATGTGGCCCTCCACCCCAAAGATATCGCCCAGGTCCCAATGCTTGAAACTCTCATAGGCTTCTGCGCCAATGTCCTCCCCCTTGATGTAGATCTGGA
>JAYVRP010000138.1:0-2500 GCA_043776215.1 Rhodoferax sp.
CACGCGGAAACGAAAATCCCCGGGAAGTTTCCCAAGGCCGATCTTGCCCAGCAACGGCGACAAGCCGTTGATCAGCAACAGGGCCAGGAATATGACGATGAGCCAGCGGAACATGGCGTGGTTTGCGCGTTACAGCGTGTGGGTCCGGTCGCCCTGCGTAAATCCGATGGCATCCCAGGGCGCGCCGCGGCAAAACCCGATCACCTTGAACAACTCGCCCATTTCATGCTCCATCAGCAGCTTCTGCGCCATGGCACGCTCCTGCAGGCTGGCCTGCGCCAGCATCGGCAGCAGGCCGCAGTTCATCAGGAAACGCGCCTGCGTGGTGTACCCCAGCACGCTGAAGGCCTGCGTCGGGTCGGCGCCGTCCGACTCCTGCGCGGCCAGCGCCAAGCCCGTGAAATTGACATGCGCCGTGATGTCCTTGGCACCAACGTCGGCCAGCGGGTCGGTGTCCATGCGGTGCGCGCGGTGGCACATCACGGTGCCCGTGTGGCGCTGCGCGTGGTAATACTCGCGTTCGGAAAATCCGTAATCAATGAAGAAGGCCGCGCCCTGCACCAGGCGCTCGGCCAGCATGCGTATGAAGCCCTCGGCCTGGAGATGGATCTCGGTCAGGTAGTCGTGTTCGCCCGGTATCTCCACCGGCGGGCGCAGGTCGGTTGGCCGGTCCACCCAGATGCAAATCCCGTCGCCTTGCAGACCGACACCACGCTCATTCCAGACACCGCCGTGGCGCCACAACAATTGCACCGGCATGGCGTCGAGCACCTCGTTGCCCACCACCACGGCGCGCAGGCGTGCCGGCACAGCCGTGGCCCAGCGCACCTTGTCCGCGTAAGGCGCCAGGGTTGCGCGTTGGCGCTGCTGCAGGGCGCCGGAGAGGTCGATGATGGTGTAGTGGTCCACCGCATCGCCCAGCACGCCCAGCAGTTGGGCCGCCAGCACGCCCGAGCCCGCCCCGAACTCCCAGACCTCGCGCGTGCCAGTCACCTGCAATGCCTGAGCCACCTGCACCGCCAACGCGCGGCCGAAGTACGGGCTCATCTCCGGGGCGGTCACGAAATCGCTGGCGGCACCGCGCGCCGAGTGCGGCAAGTGACCGAACTGCGCGTCGCCCCGTGCGTAATAACCCAAGCCCGGCGTGTACAGCGCGACTTCCATGAAACGCCCGAAACCGATCCAGCCGTTGTCCGTTTCGATGACGTCACGCAGGTGCGATGCGAGAGCGCTCGTTAAACTCGGGGTTGTTTCCATCTCGCCCGGATTGTCCGCGAATGTCTGCTCCCGCCCGCACTGTGCTCGTCACCGGTTCCGCCAAACGGCTGGGCCGTGAAATCGCGTTGGCGCTGGCGCGTGAGGGCTGGCAGGTGGCGATTCATTTCCGCGACTCGCTGGAAGATGCGAAGAGCACCAGCGCGCAATGCACCCGGCTGTCCGGCAACAGCGCCACCTTCCGGGCCAACCTGGGCAACGAGCCCGCCGTGCGCAACCTGTTGCCACGTGTCATCGCGCACTTCGGCCATCTTGACGCGCTCGTGAACAGCGCCTCCACGTTCGAACATGACAACAGCGCAAGTTTCAGTTTTGCCGCCATGGACAAACACATGCGCAGCAACACGGGCGCCGCGATCCTGCTGGCGCAGGCCTTGCACCGCCATGTGCAGGAACGCCAGGCGAGCGATCCGGCAGCACGTGGCGCCGTCGTCAACCTGCTGGACCAGAAACTCTGGAACCAAAATCCCGATTTCTTCAGTTACACCCTGTCCAAGGCGGCACTCGAAGCCGCCACCACGATGCTGGCGCTTGCGCTGGCCCCTGCGGTACGCGTGGTCGGGGTGGCGCCAGGCCTGACGCTGACCAGCACCATGCTCACCGAGGAGCAATTCAAGGCACGTCACAAACTGGCCTTGCTGGACCAGTCCTCGACGCCGCAGGACGTGGCGTCCACCGTACGGTTCGCCCTGGACAATGGCTCCATCACCGGAACCACGCTGCTGGTCGACGGCGGGCAGCACCTGATGCGCTTCGAGCGCGACTTCTCCCTGATGTGAGCACCCCGCCGCATCACAACCATAGAGCACATTGCATGAACAAGCCCCGTGGCACACAAATCCTGACACTCAACGGATTGCGCTTTGCCGCCAGCCTGGGCATTCTGGACAGCGAGAAGACTGGCCCGCAACCGATCCAGGTGGACGCCGAACTGAATCTCGGCACCCAGGCCCTGCACCCGGTGGACGACGAAATCAACCATGTGCTCGACTACCGCCGGGTGCGCCAGATCATCATCGATGAATGCACGGCCGAACATGTCAATCTGCTCGAAACCCTGATCGGCAAGCTGGCGCGCCGGCTGATGCAACTGCCCGGCGTGGTGGGGGTGCGGGTCAAGATTGCCAAACTCGAAATCTTCGACGACTGCGAAGTCGCCATTCGCGTGGAAACCGGGCAATGGTGATCGAACGCGAAACCCACAAGCTGGAAAAACGCCTGTGCC
>JAYVRP010000139.1:0-8214 GCA_043776215.1 Rhodoferax sp.
CTGTGTGCAGGTGACTTGTCCACGGCGGGCGCGTCGGCTGCATCCTCAACCCATCAAAACTACCGGAAACTACCCACAGATTTCGCCGACGAGCCGAAAGTTATTTCACGTTCATGCCAGAACCAAACACGTGTAAAGGAATCTGACGAAGCTCGCGCCTAAATGCGACTGGAAGTTGCCAGACCTCAGGGCACAGTCGAAGGGAACAGGGGCGGGGACGCGATGGTCGCACCGAGAAAAAGGGTACCCGTCACGTCGACTCGAGCGGCGCCCAGCCGATATGGGCCCCGCGACGGGCCAAACCTTTCGAGCGGCCGGGCGCGCAGGTCCGGGCAAGGTCGTGCGGAAGGCGCAGTAAGTTCGTGGCGGAGGTAATGAGGAGGTAACCTCTAAGTACGAAGGCCAAGAGCCAGCATTCAAGCGGGTTGCGGGCTACCCCTGGCGGAGAGGGCGTCCGTCTCCGTCGAACCTTGAAGCGTTGTATACCGTCTCAATTGCAGACGATTCCTGCCAATTCTCCAATGGGAGAACACCCTGGCGACCTACGTTTACCCGACCATCGGGGAAGTGCAGGTGCGCCATGTCAGCATCAACCACGTGACCGCCATCATCGAGCCTTACTGGACTACCAAGAATGAAACCATGAACCGGGTGCGCAATCGCATCGAGTTGGTTCTGGATTGGGCATCGGCGCGCAAGTACCGCACGGGCGAGAACCCGGCACGCTGGAAAGGCAACCTCGATAAGCTGCTGGCTGTGCGCAGCAAGGTCGCGCCCGTTGTCGGGCATCGTGCGCTGGATGCTGGCGACTTGTACGGGTTCATGGAAATTCTGCGGGGGATCGACGGCATGGGAGCGCGCTGCCTGCAGTTCGTGATCCTGACCGCCTGCAGGTCCGGCGCGGCGCGGCTCGCGACGTGGGCAGAGATCGACACCGACAGCAAGACCTGGGACATTCCCGGCGAGCGCATGAAGTCCGGCCGGCCGCACCGGGTGCCGCTTTCCGATGAAGTTCTGCGACTGCTGGAGACACTGCCCCGATTCGAAGGAGAAACACTCCTTTTCCCGGGTGCCCGCAAATGCAAGCCACTGTCCGACATGACGATGACCAAGGTCATGCGGGACATGGGTGTGAACGCAGTGCCCCACGGATTCCGGGCGACGTTTTCTAGCTGGTGCGCATCGTCTACCGCATACCCGGCCGAGGTACGCGAGATGGCACTGGCGCATGCCATCGGCGACGGCACGGTGGCCGCGTATCAACGCAGTGATCTTTTCGAAAAGCGTCGCAACCTGATGACGGATTGGGCCAAGTTCATTGATACACCGGCGGCAAAGAGCAGGGTGATCCCGACGCACAAGGCAGCGTGAGACAAGATGGTACGGTTTAAGATACCATGATGGAACTTCGCATCTACAGGGACGCACAAGCCAAGTCGCCGTTGACCCAATGGCTTGATGCATTGAAAGATGGCCGGGCGCGAGCCCACATCCGTGTGAGGCTGGAACGCTTGGGTGCCGGGAATTTGGGGGACTGCAAACCCGTGCGCGACGGCGTGCAAGAGCTGTGCATTGATTACGGGCCAGGTTACAGGGTGTACTTGACCAGGCAAGGCCCGGTGCTGGTGTTGCTGCTGTGCGGAAGTGACAAGGGCGACCAGGACCGTGCCATCAAGCAGGCGATTGGGTATTTGAACGATTGGAAGAAAAGGGGCAAGCCATGAACGCACCACGCGACACGAGCTATGACGATTATCTGACCGATATATTGAAAGACCCCAGCGAGGCAGCCGCCTACATGGAGGCCGTGATGGAGCTGGACGACCCTGCCGCGCTACTGGTGGCACTGCGCCGCGTTGCGAAGTCGCACGGCATGGCCGAGGTGGCTCGCCGCGCTGACGTTGGCGACAAGGTTTTATTCAAAGCCCTCAGCGAGAGCGGCAATCCGACATTGGCGACGGTCCATAAGGTATTGCATGCCGTCGGGTTGCGCCTGAGCGTGACGCCGGCAAATTGATACCGGTAAGCCCCGCGCTGTTGTATGCGGTGTGCGGAAGGTGGCGGACAATTTTCGGCCCTGGCCTTGGCCAGTCTCATGTGGGCATTTTGTCGAGAAACTTGATTCGCCCCAGATACCGCGGCCTCGAAGCCCGGGGGAGAAGCCCGACACCTTCACTGGCCTGCTGGGGCACCCGTCGGAGGCTGCACTTTGAAGGAATGCGAATGACAAACGAGTCGACCCAAGATGCCCTCGAACTTACGCGTGTCGTTGATCTAGCTGAAGTAATCTGCAAGGAGCTTGGATACAGCGGTAAAGGGGACCCCAATCATGCTGTCGACTACGCCTTTCGATGCGTGAACGTACAAAACGAAGTCCTCAGCGCCGGTAGGAAGCAAGAGGTTCAACTCTTTCATCCAGACAGGCCGCTGCCGTTCATACATGGAGATTTCAACGAGGGGCAGGTCACTGGCGAGCTTCGTCTGGATGCGGATGGCGTTCACAAGATGCGGGCCAAGTTCTTGGCAAAGCCGCCAGGGACAACACGAAGTTCGGCGAGCGACGTCAGCACTGAAACCGCCGATCGGCGTCAAGAGCGACTATTGCTTGAGTTCGAGGAAGAATCAAGGGTCCAAAAGCGCGGCGCACTGGCAAGGGTTTCCGCTCGGGTCGGGCTTCGTAGGCAAACTGTCTCACAACACCTGAAACAGGCCGGGGTACGACGCAAGGATGCGAACAGTCCAATCGCCATGATGGCGCGGATCGTCAAGAAACGATAGCTAGCCTCGGGCGTGTTTGTCATGAACCATCATGTGATCAATGGGTGCAGTCGACTTCGGGTAAATGGCGAGGGCGCACAGGTGCGGAACTTTGATCGGGGTAATGACTTGGCTTTGGTGGGTGCAGATGCTGTAGGTCCGGCAGTACGAGTGCGCGGGTCACGACTTGGCGTCGGTGAATCTGTCGCCGTTACCGGCTTCCCGTTGCGCGGCGTTCTGTCAGGGTTCAACATGACGACTGGAATCATTAGCAGCATGTCTGGCCTCGGTGGCGACACACGCTATTTCCAACTCACTGCCCCCGTGCAGCTTGGAAATAGTGGTGGTCCGATGCTTCTGAAAAACCTGGCTCCAGAATCTGACTTGAATAGAGGTCGTTGTATTGGTACACCAAGCTGCCATTCAATGTCACGGTGAAACTCTGGATTCCGGCCAATGCGGGGTTTCTTGGTCCAAATGAAAGTCCCGCAAAAGATGGCCCAATTGAAGCGGCATCGATTGAAAGCCGTCCTTCCAGATTGCGTGAGCCCACGAACTGGTTTGTGAATGGTGGGCTGAATGCGATTTCGTACTCGACTGTTGTACCCCACCCGGCTAGAGGCAATGCCAACAAGAGCGCCAAAGAGGCCTTGAAAATTCGGGTAACCATCGGCTGCCCTCAAGGTTGAAACCATGAAAACCAGATTCGTTCCCGCTTCGATACTCCCTGTGCCCCCACTGTTGACAGACTTCAGCCGCAACGATTTAGGAGGGTTCTTTGGGGGGTAAGACGAAAAATAGGCGTCGTGTCTTTGAGAAACTGGCGGGAGGGCGTCGTTCACATCTTGCCCGCTAACCCGCATCGAATAAGACTTTTCTGATTTCAGAATTCAGAAGTACCCCCAAGAATACCCCCACTAGGATGTCGCTACCCGATTCAGCAGGGGTTCGGCCGCCGATGCCAAATCCAGGCCCGGACCGAGTCAACGCAAGCCACCAAGGAGGCAGCCATGCTAGAGTAGATCATGGCTGATCGAAAAATCATCGACGATACGCACTACATCACGCAAAGGCGTGGAAATGGTCAGCTTCGACGGGAGATTTGGGTGGATGCGCAAGGTCAGGTGACTCGGTACAACCTTGCGTACATTAACCATGCACTGCACGCTGGCGACAATGGACGCGTGGTGGGTTATGACAACCAGCATGGGTTTCACCACCGGCACTATTTCGGTGTGGTGACTGCGGTTGAATTCACGAGTTTTGACGACATAGAAGATCAGTTCCAGGCCGATTGGGCAGCACTCAGGGGAACAGCATGAAGAATGTCACTCTCAAGGCAGCTAACGAACAAGATTTCTTTCGCAGAGGGAAGGTGTTGGCACGATTGGCTGACGCTGGTCAGCCGATGCCAGAGGAGCGTACGGTCAGCTTTGAAGATCCTGCCGATTTGCTGCGCCTGCTGACTGCCAGCCGACTTGAAGTATTCCGCAGCGTCAAGGGTGAACCGGGTTCGATCACAGTCATCGCTGGGCGATTGCAGCGCGATCGCAGTGCAGTTAAACGTGATGTAGACCAGTTGGCGCAAGTTGGGCTTGTGACGATTGAGACCAAGCCACTTCCAGGCCATGGTCACATGAAAGAAATCCGGGCGGCCGCAGGCATTTTTCGCCTCGAAGCGACGGTCATGTGACCTGGTTGGACGGTCGTCCGCGGCCTCAGCGCTTCTCGCAATTCAACAGCGCATCGACCCGGGCTTGACGCCATCCGCATTTGTGAGCGCGATTTGGTGGGCGCCGCTGCAGGCACTTGGCTGTAAGACTCGGGCCGGCGCCGGAGACCCGAATCGGGATTGCACGATCGACCTGATTCGTATTGCGACTTCGAGTACGGACGACGAAGCCCCAGCCGACTCGACTGGTCCATCCGTGACCTGATGGGTCGACATTGCAGAGGGTGGATACAGGTGAGCCGCTGCAT
Organism: Rhodoferax sp.; assembly: GCA_043776215.1. Classification (GTDB taxonomy): domain Bacteria; phylum Pseudomonadota; class Gammaproteobacteria; order Burkholderiales; family Burkholderiaceae_C; genus CAISIP01. The sequence continues at coordinate 4,738 of JAYVRP010000139.1, forward strand.
GAAGCGGCATGTGTCGACAGCCATCGGAGATCACCGCCCGGCCTCCCTGCATGCATAGACACCTCGGCTCTTTATGCCAAATCAGTGCCTGGTTCGAGCTCCAACAGCACGAGCAAGGGGCGGTTCCTGATGGAAAGATTGGTGCGTCCATCGACAGCCACGAGGTTACAACCATGTCTCAACCCAGCCAACGCGAGCCAGCGTTTCTGCGCCGCAAGGACGTCCAAATCCGCACCGGTCTTGCGCGCAGCACCATCTATCTCTACATCCACCAAGGCACCTTCCCGAAGCCCGTGTCGCTGGGTCCGCGCGCCGTCGGTTGGCTCGAATCGGAGGTCAGCGCATGGATCACCGAACGCGTCAGGGTTGCCCGCGACCACCAGCGCGAGGCGCTTTAGCCTGGCATGGTGGACGACCGCTCGCGGGCGGCGACATGGCGCGGGACGCGACCCATGCCGGGTAATTTCCGGCGATTCTCCTTCGACTCGCGCATGCTCCCCAAGCCTGCGGACTATTACGCGGGCGAAGGCGTCAAGCTGCTCGGTCGCGGTACCTGGCGCGATGCCATTTGCCCGTTTCACCAGGATACGAGCCCGTCGTTGCGGGTGCACATCGTGACCGGCGCATTCCGCTGCATGGCGTGCGGCGCGCGTGGCTGCGACGTGCTGGCGTTTCACATGCGCCGCCATGCACTGCAGTTCATCGATGCGGCGAAGTCGCTCGGTGCGTGGGAGCTTGCGCCATGACAATCGCGCAGGAAATGCCGATGGACGCGGCGTGCCGGCTGGCCTTCGGGGCCCTGCGCCGAAGCTTCCAGTTTGAGGCTCTGCACACCTACACCGACCGAGAGGCGAACCCGCTGTACTGGCGTATCCGTGCCAAGCATCCAGTCACCGGGAAAAAGTGAATTCGGCCGATGCATCTCACCGGCAACGGGTACGAGTTGCGCGAGCCCGAGCGGCCCGCCAATGGCAAGCCGCTGGACCGACTGCACGAACTGGCATCCCGCCCCGACGAGGTGGTGATCCTCACCGAAGGCGAATACAAGGCGGACCGGCTGGCCGCGCTCGGGCTGCTGGTGACGACCTCGGGCGCGGCGGATTCGGCGGACGTTGCGGACTGGCAGCCGCTGGCTGGCCGTGATGTGTTGATCTGGCCCGATAACGATGCACCTGGCCGGCACTACGCCGAGGCGGTATTGGCTGCGTTGAGGCCATTGGGTTGCAGGGTGAAGGTGATCAATGTCGACCTGTTGGGGCTTGCACCCAAGGGCGATGCCGTCGACTGGCTGGCAAGCCATCCCGAGGCGAAAGCGGCAGATGTGCTGGCCCTCGCCCGTAAGCCGGATCCGAGCATCGCGCCAGGCGACGATGGCGCGAAGGTCGCTGGGTCAGAAGCGACGCAAGCCAATTCGAACTCCCTGGCGGCCGACGATGCGCCCAACACCTGCAGATATGGCGGAGGCCGCTTCGAGCTGACACAGCGCGGGGTGTTATTCACCGGAACTGACCACGAGGGCAACCAGAAGCCGCCGGTGTGGGTGTGCTCCCCATTGGGGGTCATCGCCAAAACAAGAGACAGCAAGAGCGGGGAGTGGGGCCGGCTTCTCGAATGGTTTGATGACGACAACGTCCGGCACCAATGGGCCATGCCTCTGGAACTCCTGGAAGGCGACGGTACCGACGCGCGGCGCGAACTGGCCCGCCTGGGATTGCACATCGCCACTGGCCGCTCGGCCCGCGATCTGTTGGCGGCCTACATCAAGGTGTGGCCAGTCGAGCAGCGGGCGCGTTGCGTCGATCGGCTCGGCTGGCATGGGGCGGTCTACACGACGCCGTCGCAGACCATCGGCGACGCCGACGAGCTGGTGGTGTTTCAGAACGCGCACGCGATCGAACCCGCATTTGCGATTGCCGGTACGGCCCAAGAGTGGCGCGATTCGGTGGCGGTGCTGGCAGCGGGAAACTCGCGGGTAGTGTTCGCGATCTGCACGGCGTTCGCAGGGGCACTGGTCGGATTGGTCGGCGAGGATTCCGGTGGATTCCACCTGCGGGGCAAGTCATCTTGCGGCAAGTCGACGGCACTCAAGGCTGCAGCGTCTGTGTGGGGCGATCCCTCGACCTATGCACGGGCCTGGCGCGCCACAGCCAACGGCCTGGAAAGCCTGGCATCGCTGCACAACGACGGCTTGCTGATTCTGGATGAACTCAGCCAGTGCGACCCGAAAGAGGCGGGGGAGGCGGCCTATTTGCTGGCCAATGGCCAGGGCAAGGCGCGTGCACACCGAAACGGGACCGCACGCGCCTCGCTGCGCTGGCGACTGCTGTTCCTGAGCGCTGGCGAGGAATCGCTGGCGGGGCTGATCGCCCGCACTGGACGCAAGGCCAACGCCGGGCAGGAGGTTCGTCTGGCCGACTTCGACGCCGATGCCGGGGTCGGCTTGGGCGCCTTCGAGACCTTGAACGGCTGCGGCAGCCCGGCGGCGCTGTCGCTGGTCCTGAAGGACGCGGCGACGCGCCACCACGGCACGGCCGGTGTGGTCTGGCTGAGAGCCATCGTCAAAGATCGTGACAAACTCGCCGACCGCATCACCGCTGGCGTGCGCCAGTTCGTCGCCCAGAATACACCGCCGGATGCGGCCGGGCAGGTGCTGCGCGTGGCGCAACGTTTCGGCTTGGTGGCAGTGGCCGGCGAGCTTGCAACGCACTATGGGGTGACCGGCTGGGTTGAAGGGGAATCCACCCAGGCGGCGAGTCGGTGCCTTGCCGCGTGGCTGGATTCCTTCGGGGGTGCTGGCAACCGGGAAGACCGGGCCTTGCTGGCGCAGGTACGCGCGTTCTTCGAGACGCACGGCGCCAGTCGCTTCGAGGACGTGGGTGCGAGCTTCGATCAACGCGTCATCAACCGCGCCGGGTTCTTCCGGGCGGGTCAGGATGGGAACCGGGAATTTCTGGTATTGCCCGAAGCCTTCAAGCGTGACCTGTGCGCCGGCTTCGACCAGAAGGCGGCGACGCAGTGTTTGCTGGCGCAGGGCTGGATCGTGCCCGGCGGAGATGGCCGACCGACACAGAAACCCCGGTTGCCCGGCATCGGCACGGCGCGGGTGTACGTCTTCACGAACAAGTGGGCCAACGCCGAATGAAGCTCGGTTTCTCCAACCTCTTGCAAGCTGCAGCCAACGTGCGGGGACAAGTGGGGACATCGGGGACAGCAGCAATGACGCGGGTTTCAGTGTCCCCAAGAGCCGGGTCCGACCTGGGGACAAGTGGGGACAAGGCAGCACCGGTGGCTGATCTGGTAGTTGCTGCAACTTGTCCCCGTGTGTCCCCAGCTTGTCCCCGGAGGCAGACCCCGAAAAGATCAGTACTGGCGCGGTGTCCCCCGTGTCCCCATGTGTCCCCATCGAAATGGCGCAGGGTTTCGGATGCCGCCGGAGCAATTCCAAACATCAACAACACGAGGCAAGCAGCCTACAAT
>JAYVRP010000140.1:0-8200 GCA_043776215.1 Rhodoferax sp.
ACGCAGTCCGCAATGGTGCGTGTCTGCACCTTGCGCCCGGTGGCCGGGCCCAGGACGCCGTCGCCCAGGTGTGTCATGGTGGAAATAATGCGATGCGAGCTCAGGAAGCCACCCACCGCGTCGCCCGACTGAATCACGTCTTCGGCCAGCAAGCGCCGGTCGGGGGCCATGGCGAGCGTGGCGCGGGTGCCATCAATCACATCTTCGATCGACGTAGTGACGGACGTGGCGGTTTCCACGATACACGGGTCGCTGTAGTACAGCCGGATGTCGTCGATACGCCCGCCCTCCCAGATGCGGTCGGTGATGACCCGGATGTAGTGGTCGAGATCGCGGAACTCGGCGGCAAAACCGCGCATGCCGGCCGCCTGGTAAATGCCGGCAACAGGGGCGAGGTTCGTATTCATGATTTCTCCTTCAGGCTGTTACGCCGCAGCGTCGAGCCGCGCACGACAAGGCGCGCGGGCAACACCACGGCGCTGCTTTGCATCACGCCGTCCATCTGCTCCATCAGCAGTTTGACGGTGGCCTCGATCATGGCTCCGGCGTCCTGCTCGATCGAGGTGAGTTGGTACGAGCCCCAGGCCGCCTGCTTGACGTTGTCGAAGCCCACCACACTCACGTCCAGCGGGATACGCAGGCCCAGTTCCATGCGCAGCGTGTCCATCACCGCGATTGCCATGTGGTCGTTGGCGACAAAGACTGCATCCGGTCGCTCGGGCGCGGGGCCGGAGAAGATCTGCCGCGCCGCCGCCTTGGCGTCTTCGAAGTCGTAGTTGCCCACCGCGCGCGCAAAGCAGCGTCGGCCCAGTTCGGCCAGGCCGTCGCGAAAGCCACGTTCGCGATCGAGGTTGGTCGAGGTGTCCTCCAGCCCCGCGATGTAGGCGATGCGTTCATGACCGTGTTGCACCAGGTACTGCGCCGCCAGGCGACCACCCTGGTAGTTGTCGGTCGTGACCGAACTGGTGTTCTGGCTGTCGCGGATGGTGCGGTTGAACAGCACCACGGGTATACCGGCGTCGGAACAGCGCAGCGCCAGCGCGTTGGACAACGAGGTGGACGCCATCACCAGACCGTCGATCTGGTATTGCAGGATCTCGGCCAGCACTGCGTCGGCGTCGCGCGAGTCGGCGATGAACAGCAGCACGTGGTAACCATCGCGCTGCAGGCGCTGCGAGATCCGCTCCAGCACCACCGGGTAGAACTGGTTCTCCAGGTAGGACATCACCACGCCGATCATGCGGCTGCGCCGCGTGATCAGGCTGCGCGCAATCGCATTGGGCCGGTAACCGAGCTTGCGCGCCGCCTCCTCCACCTTGGCGCGTGTCACCTCGGATACGCTGGCCCCCGGCGTGAAGGCGCGGCTCACGGCCGACTGCGACACTTGTGCCAACCGCGCGACATCGAGGGAGGTGACGGCGGCCATCGGGTTTACCTCGCCGTCCAGCCGCCGTCTACCATCAGGGCGCTGCCCGTCACCAGGCTGGACGCGTCGCTGGCCAGGAACACCACGGCGCCCATAATCTCCTCGATGCGCCCGATGCGGCCCAGCGCCGTGCCGCTTTCTGCGAACGCGCGGAACTCCGGGTCCTCCAGCATCTGCGCGGTCAGGTCGGTGGCGATGTAAGTGGGGCACAGAGAGTTGACGCGAATCCCCTGGCGCCCCACTTCCCACGCCAAGGCTTTGGTCATGCCTTCGATCGCATGTTTGCTCGCGCAATACAGCGTGCGGCGGGGGCCACCGACGTGCCCCATCTGCGACGACAGGTTGATGATGCTGCCGGGCAGGTTCGATGCCAGAAGGGCGCGCACGAACTCGCGCGCAACGTAGAACGCCGCCTTGACGTTGACCGCCAGCACGGCGTCGAGGTCGGCGTCCTGCAGGTCGGAAATCAGGCTGGGCCGGTTCATGCCGGCGTTGTTGACGAGAATGTCAAAGGGCTGCACTGCCGCCTGCGTCGACACGAGGCCGGCCACTGCACGGGCGTCGGTCACATCGAGGCTGTGCCAGGTGATGCGCTGACCGGCATTCTGGCGCTGCTGCGCCAAGGCCTGCTCCGCAACCTTCAGTTCATTCGCGGAACGCGCCGCGATCATGACATGCGAACCGGCCTGCACCAGGGCGGCTGCGGCCGCCAGACCGATGCCTTTGCTGCCGCCGGTCACCAGCGCGCAACGGCCGTCGAGCCGGAAGGAGGGGGTGATGGGCAGCATGGCTTGTCTCAGTCTCGCGCAGCTGGTTCTGGCGGCACGCGCTCGCCATGATCGAAAGCCTCCCAGCCGTGGCCACCAAACGGGTCAACCCCGAGCTGCTGCATGACGCGGGCAAAGTCCACCGACACCCAGTTGTCGGCGATTCTGCCGTCGACCACTTTCCAGAAATCCATGTAGCGGATCTCGACCCGTTTGCCAGTGGGAGCGATACCCATGAAATCACCGCAATGGGTGGCTTCCTGGCGGCCGAATGCGGCCATCCACTCGCCTTGCACCAGGCGTGCCTCGTCGATGCAGACCTTGTCGGAGAACGCGGCCTGGAACGGCTTTTGCCACTTGTCCTGGAATTCGCGCAAGCCGTTCTTGGTGCCGCAGCCCGCATTTCCCAGCCAGCGGAACTGCGGCGCAAAGAAGCGTCCCATGCCCTCGATGTCGTGGTCATTAAGGCCATCGACCATGGACTCGACGACGCGCTGCGTCACAGCGGTCTTGGACAGATCGTTGTCACGCGTCAGCACCGCTTGTTCTGGCCTGGAACCTGGCACGGGCATCTCCAAGTTCAGTCGGTCATTGCGCATCAAAGCTTGCGAAACGGCCATCAGGCCAGCGCCGGCACCGGTTCGTACCAGGGCACCTCGGCGCGCGTGCCATAGCGGCGCACGCGCAGGTTGGCTTGCTCGCCGTGCCCGGCGAAGTTCTCCATGTGGCACAGGCGCGAGCAGTACTCACCCACCAGGGCCGAGGCCTCGTTGGTCAGCACCTTCTGGTAGGTGCAGGTCTTGAGGAACTTGCCCACCCACAGACCACCGGTGTAACGCGCGTTCTTGTTGGTCGGCAGCGTGTGGTTGGTGCCGATCACCTTGTCGCCGAAGCTGACGTTGGTGCGTGGCCCCAGGAACAGCGCGCCGTAGTTGGTCATGCCGTTCAGGAAGTAGTCCGGGTCACGCGTCATCACCTGCACATGTTCGGAGGCGAGCTCGTCGGCCTTGGCCAGCATTTCCTCGTAGCTGTCGCAGACGATCACTTCACCATAGACATCCCAGGCCTTGGCCGCGATGCCGGCGGTTGGAAGTATCTTGAGCTGGCGCTCGACCTCGGCCATCGTCTCCCGGGCCAGCTTTTCGGAGTTGGTCAGCAACACGGCCGGAGAAGTCGGGCCGTGCTCGGCCTGGCCCAGCAGGTCGACCGCGCACATTTCGCCGTCCACGGACTCATCGGCAATCACCAGGGTCTCGGTCGGCCCGGCGAACAAATCGATGCCCACGCGGCCATACAACTGGCGCTTGGCCTCGGCCACGAACATGTTGCCCGGCCCCACCAGCATGTCCACCGCGGCCACGGATTGGGTGCCGATGGCCATAGCCGCCACGGCCTGCACGCCGCCGAGCACGAGGATCTGATCTGCGCCGGCGAAATGCATGGCCGCCACGATGGCCGGGTGCGGTGCGCCCTCGAAGGGCGGTGCTGTCGAGACCACGCGTTTCACACCTGCCACCTTGGCTGTCAGCACACTCATGTGGGCCGAGGCGATGAGTGGGTACTTACCGCCCGGCACGTAGCAACCCGCCGCGTTGACCGGAATATGGCGGTGCCCGAGGACGACGCCCGGCATGGTTTCGACCTCCACATCACGCATGCTGTCGCGCTGGATCTGCGCGAAGTTGCGGATCTGCTTCTGGGCGAACTGGATGTCCTCCAGCTCGCGCGGCGACAGCTTCTTGACCGCCGCTTCAATGTCGGCCTGCGACAGTGTGAAGCTGGCTGGATCCCACTGGTCGAACTTGCGGCTGTAAGCGCGCACGGCTTCGTCGCCGCGCAGCTCGATGTCTTTCAAAATGCCTTCGACCGTGGTGCGCACTTGCGCATCGTCGTCGGCACGGCCCTGGGCATCCTTGCCCCGCTTGAGGTAACGAATCATCGAGAACGACTCCTGTGGCAGTGAAGAGAAAAGTCTTTTGAATCACCCTGCATACGTATGCAAATATAGTTCGATTCCGGAAATGTGGTCTAGGTACTTTCCCGGATATCAGGCGCTCGCCCGGTGTTTGCCAAACTGGCTGCGCACGCGCGCCAGCACGTCGACATCGAGTTGCAGCAACACGTTGAGGATGTCCATCGGCACCCAGTTCTCGCGAATCAGGCCCTGGTCGGCCAGGTAAAAGTCCATCACGCGCATGGTGATGGCGCGCCCACTTGCCCCGAGTCCGAGCCAGCCCCCGCCCACGTGGTCCAGGTGGCGGCTTGGCCAGCCGCCGGTGGCCGAGTATTTGCCGTCGCCGATTCGCACGAAATGGCTCCCGCCATGTTTGCCGGCCGTGGTGCTGCGGGGAACTTTCGGGTTGTTGGGAAACACGGTCCGGAAAGGCAACTGGTGGTAGTCGACAAAACCTTCCAGCGCTCGCGTCGAGCCAATGCCGCTGGGCCCGTACCACATCATTTTCGGGTGCCAGAACTGCTTTTGCGGCATGTCGAGCAGCCCCCCGCGCCCTAGGCCGGATGTGTCGTCATAGGCGCCGAGCGAGGCCTGCATGTCCAGCGTCAGCTTCAGACTGGCGGCGGATTCAGCGGCGTCCTGCGGCGCGAACAACAGACCGTCATTGCTGACCGGGTCGGCCCACCGGCCTTCCTGCCCCAAGCTGGGCGCCAGCGGCCAGAAGCCGGCCTGGCGGATGAAATCCAGCACATCGAGCAGTACCGTGCTTTGCACGATCTTGCCGCGCACCATCTGGTGCAACTCGCCACAGCGCAGGGAGATCACCTGGTCGGTGGCGGGAATACCGTTCCAGTCGCGCCGGAAGCTGCCCGTCAGGTGGCCAACCACGCCTACGTACTGCCGGCCCTCGTAGGCGCCGCCCATGACGATGCCATGGCGCCGCTCCAGATCCGGAAACGACTGCAACAGAGGGGACCAGACAACCCGCTCGATCGCGTCCACACCGCGAATTTCGTTCCACGGGTGAGAACCGCGCCATTCGGCGTCGGGGTGGTAGATGTTTGCCAGGTTGGCGGCCAGCGTGCCGGCATCCGACTCCGCAATCAGGTTCATGGCCGACCAGACGGCGCGCTTGTTGAGCAGGTTGTCTGCGTCTGAGTTCATGGGCGGTAGACCTTGCAAAGAGGCGGCACAAATGGAAGTCGCTTTGGCGCAAGGCCAGCGTTGCGCAGAATTCTAGCCACTTTGCATACGCTTGCAAAATGAATCCGGAATCGACGCTTACACTGAGCCCATGGCAAGCCACGGTGATTTCGCCGATTTCTGCTGCGAACTGCTCTGCAACCTGGGCCCGCTGCGCAAGCGCCGCATGTTCGGAGGCTGGGGTTTGAGCTTGGACGGCCTGACCATGGCCATCGTAGTGGACCTCGGTGGTGGCGAAAAACTGTGGCTCAAGGCCGACGCCGAATCCGCGCGGGACTTCGAGGCCGCGCATTGCGCGCGATTCACCTACAGCGTGCGCAAGGGTGATGCGACGGTGCAACGCGGCATCAACTACTTCAGCCCGCCCGACGAGGCGATGGACTCCGCACACGCCATGGCGCCCTGGGCCCGCATGGCCATGGAGAGTGCACTGAAGGCGCATGCCGCAGCGGCGGTCAAGACCCGGCGCACCCCCGCGCGCGCCGTCCGCGCCACCCGTCAACGCCCTTAGGGCTGATTGAACTCCAGGGGAGACAACACACGGCCTCGGCCTGCCACGAACCACTGCGGCAGGCTTGCAGCCTTGCCCATCCAGCCGGCCAGCAGCCGCGCCCACCGCGCCAGCTCGGGCTGCAGGTCGATCAGCGGCCGCGCGAGCGGGTCAAGCCACACGGGATGCGTCGTCGCGTCGCCCGCTGGTGGCGCCTGCGACGGCTCCCAGCTGAAATACACCGGTTCGTTCACCGCATGGGTGTAGGCCTCCACCACGACGTTTTGGCCCGGCAGGAGTTGCAGCTGTTGCCCGCAGCCCAGAACCACGTCGCCCCAGTCGTTGGCCGGCCCCTGGTGCGGGCCATTCAGCGTGGCCCAGACACGCCCCTGATCGACACGCAACACGCCGGGCTGCCCGGGCAGCAATGTCACGGCCCGGTCAGGAACCAGTTGCCAGCTTCCCGGCACTACCGCATCAAATGGTGATTGTTGCAATTTGAGTGCGTTCGTCGAAACCATGAGGTTCTCCTCTTCAAGTGACAATGGCTTTATGCTGCGCTTGTTTTCTGGTGCGGTCCAATGAAATAGGGCTACACTATTCATTCGAAAAATGCATCAATAGAGGGTTGTAGAACCGCACAAGGCAAGCCCATGCAGCATTCCGAAAACCACCTGCGCACGCGGCCGCTTTCGGCCGGCCACCTGCGTGCCTTCGAGGCTGTGGCGCGGCACCTGAACTTTCGCGCCGCATCAGAAGAACTGGCGCTGACCCAAAGCGCCGTCAGCCGGCAGATCCAGGCGATGGAAGAGGAGATTGGTGTGTCGCTGTTCCTGCGCCACACGCGCGCAGTCGAACTGACAAGCGCCGGAGCGCAGTTGTTGCGCGCGGTGGTGCCCGCGCTGGAGCGGTTGGACAACGCGGTGCGCATGGTCCGTCGCAGCGCGGGGCGCAAAAGCGTGGCCGTCACCACGTGGGCCTCTTTTGCGTCGATGTGGCTGATACCACGGCTGGAAGCTTTCCAGAGTGAGCACCCCGACATCGACCTGCGGATCGATGCCAGCGACACCCGGGTCGAGCTCGACACCGCCGACGTGGACATCGCATTGCGCTACGCACCTGCCGGCAGCGTGCCAGACAGCGCGATCCGGCTCTTTGGAGAGCAACTCACGCCGGTCGCCAGCCCCTGGCTCATCAAGAGCGGGCACCCGCTCCAACGTGGGGCGGACCTGGCGCATTTCGCACTCATCGAAGCCAGCGACGGGCACCGCAACCAGCGCTTCGAATTTCTGGCCTGGCGACGCTGGCTCGACGCCTACGACTTCAAGCAACTGGAGCCCAAGCGCTGGTTGTATTTCAACTACGCGCACCAGATTGCGCAAGCCGCGCTGACCGGGCAGGGTGTGGCTCTGGCGCGCATGCCGCTGGTGGCCGACAGCCTGGCCAGCGGGGACCTGGTCGAAATCCTGCCCCACATGCGCATTGACTCACCCTTGGTCTACTGGCTGATCGTCGGCCCGCGCGCGGCCGAGAGGCCAGAGATCGTGGCGTTCTGCCGCTGGCTGCGGGACCAGGCTCGCCTGACGCGGGTCGCCATGGGCGAGCCGGACGACACCCCTCCCGCTGCTCCGGACGCCGTGACGGCCATCAAGCCGGTGGCATACAAGACATCTGTCAGAGCCCGGCGACGCTAAGCCCTTCGACAGGCTCAGGGCGAACGGCCATGTTGGATCCGCATTGCCCCTAAACCGGCCAGACGGCGCCGTTCTCGTTCAGGATGGCATCCAGCGCAATATCGTGCGCCTGGGGTTCGAAGTCCGGCAGGAATCCGTGCGCAAACCCCAACCCCACTGTGAACGGGCGCGGCTGCAGCGTGACCAGCGTGCGATCGTAGAAACCGCCGCCGTAACCGAGCCGGTAACCGCCAATACCGTAACCCACACACGCCACGAACAACAGGGTGGGGACAATCACCTCGGTGTCCTTGGGTTTCGGGATGCCGTACGCATCGTCTTCCATGCGGCAACCCGGGTACCAGGCATGAAACACCAGCGTCTTGTGCACCTTGTCCACCACCGGCAAACCGATGCGCCGGGGCTGCGGCTGGTCGATCAGTTCGCCGTCTTCCTTCCAGCGGTGCAGGGCGGGCAAAGGGTCGAACTCACCCTTGATGGGCCAGTAGGCGCCGATCACCGTCTCGGGGCGCCCCACCAGCCAGATTCGCATCACGTCCTGCAGGATGTTGGCCCGCTTCTGGCGGTCCGGCATGTGCAGGCGTTGTTCGATCAATGCCTTGCGAAGGGCTTTCTTTTCCAGCGACTTCTGGTCTTCGGAGTTGTCCATAATCCCCACATGCAGTT
>JAYVRP010000141.1:0-2494 GCA_043776215.1 Rhodoferax sp.
CCAGGGTTTGGACCGCAGCCCGATGTTCACCGGCAAGATCGAAGGGGTGGGCCCGCGGTACTGTCCGAGTGTGGAGGACAAGATTCACCGGTTTGCGGATAAGCAGAGCCACCAGATCTTCCTGGAGCCTGAAGGGCTCACGACGCACGAGGTGTACCCGAACGGTATCTCAACCAGTTTGCCTTTTGACGTGCAGTACGAGTTGGTGCGGTCCATCAACGGCTTGGAAAACGCCCATATCCTGCGCCCAGGGTATGCCATCGAGTACGACTACTTCGACCCGCGCGCACTCAAGAGCAGCTTTGAAACCCGGTCCATCGCCGGTCTGTTTTTCGCCGGCCAGATCAACGGGACCACCGGGTACGAAGAGGCGGCGGCACAAGGCTTGTTCGCGGGTATCAACGCAGCCCTTCTGTGTCGTGGGCAGGCGCCCTGGGTTCCGGGCAGGAATGTTGCCTACCTCGGGGTGCTGGTGGACGATCTGATCACCAAAGGGGTGACCGAGCCATACCGTATGTTCACCAGCCGCGCCGAGTTCCGTTTGCAGCTACGCGAAGACAACGCCGACATGCGTTTGACGCAGGCGGGGAGGGATCTGGGCCTGGTAGGCGACGCCCAATGGGATGCTTTTTGCCGCAAACGGGACGCTGTTTCACGTGAAACAGAACGCCTGCGGTCGATATGGGTGAGCCCGAAAAACCTGCCGGCCGACGAGGCGGTCCGGGTGCTCGGCAAGGAAATCGACCACGAGTATTGTTTGTCGGAGTTGTTGCGCCGGCCTGGAGTGAGTTATGCCGGGCTGATGTCGTTGGCGGGCTGGCAACACGCCTCCCCGGAATTGCCGGTGCATGTTTCACGTGAAACAACACGCTCGCCGGATGCCACGGCAGATCAACGACAGGAGGCGCGATTTGTCGAGTCAGTCGTGGAGCAGGTCGAAACCGTGGCCAAGTACTCGGGCTACATCGACCGCCAGAAAGAGGAAATTGACCGTGTCGCGCATTTCGAGGGCATGAAACTGCCGCCAGATCTCGACTACCTGGAGGTTGCTGCGCTTAGTTTCGAGGCGCGCCAGACGCTCGCCAGGCAGCGGCCGGAGACCTTGGGCTTGGCGTCCCGGATCTCGGGCATCACTCCGGCCAGCATCTCGTTGTTGTTGGTTCATCTCAAGAAGAAGCGTGGCCGGGAATCGTCAGAGCGGGATGCCGTGAGCACTCCCATGACGGGTTGACCCGAGGCTCGCCTCCATACGCCAGAATGCAGGAAGGGCGATGACCACACCGGCACTTGACCTGCCGGCAGCGTTGCAGCAAGGTGCGGCCGCCTTGTCGCTCCCGCTCACGCCGGCCCAACGCGCGAGCCTGCTGGACTACCTGACCTTGTTGCAGAAGTGGGGCAGGGTGTACAACCTCACGGCGTTGCGCGATCCGCAGGAGATGCTGACACACCATTTGCTCGACAGTCTGGCGGTGATTTCCCCTTTGCGCCGGCACCTGAAACAGGACGGCACGCGGCAAGGCGTGCGTGTGCTGGACGTCGGCTCAGGCGCCGGCCTGCCCGGCGTCGTGATCGCGATCTGCTGCCCCGAGTTGGCGGTGTCCTGTGTCGACACTGTGTCCAAGAAGGCTGCCTTCATTCAGCAGGTGGCGGCCAGCGTGCGATTGCCAAACCTTTGCGGCGTACATGCCCGGGTCGAAAACCTCACGGATCGCTACGACGTACTTGTCTCCCGCGCATTCGCATCACTGCCCGACTTCGTCCGCTGGTCTGGCAACGCACTGGCAGAAGGCGGGGCGTGGATGGCCATGAAGGGCAAAAACCCGCAGGGAGAGCTCTCTGCGTTGCCGCCAGAGGTGTCTGTGTTTCACGTGGAACAACTCTGGATTCCGGGGCTCGATGCCCAACGCTGTCTGGTCTGGATGCGGCGCACCCTGCCAGTCTGACCCACCAGGCCGCTTGCGTGGAGGCCACCGCCAGGGACCCGGGTAAACTCATCGCTCCCTCTTCAGGATATCCCCATGTTTGGTGTTGCAGACTACGGTGCGTTCGTCATCGCGATCCTTGTTTTCCTGCTCATTCCGGGTCCGGGAAATCTGGCCCTGATCACCTCTACGAGCAAGGGAGGTATCCGCGGTGGCCTGGCCGCGACTCTGGGGGTCATCGTTGGCGACCAGGTCCTGATGTGGATGGCAGTGGCCGGAGTGGCTGCGGTATTGACGGCATACCCGCCCGCCTTTTCGGCCGTGCAATGGTTGGGTGCCGCCTACCTGGCCTGGCTGGGTGCGCGAATGCTGCTAGCCCGGCCGGGTGCCGCTCCAGTACTCAATATCCGCGCCGGGCAGTACGTCCGCCAAGCCTTGATGATCACACTGCTCAACCCCAAAGCCATTGTTTTCTACATGGCGTTCTTCCCGCTTTTTGTCGATCCGGCCACCAAGCCTGGCCTGGCGACCTTCGGTTTCATGGCGCTGACGATCGCCATACTGACCTTCGC
>JAYVRP010000142.1:0-2493 GCA_043776215.1 Rhodoferax sp.
GGTCAACCAGATCCGCTGCCAGACAACTCCAAGTCGGATCCAGTCCTCCAAGACCGATGGTGTCTTTTTTGGCCGCACCAACAGATGGGCCGCGCAGTACAAGGCCGGCAACACGTCAAGTTGGATGCGCGGGGGAACCGTGCCGAGAAGAAAGCGGTTGAGAAAATGGACCCGCCCCCAGCTTTTCATGACCCATTCCATCAAACGCGCAGTGACTGGATCCACACCAACCGCCTGCTCCGGGATCTTGTCTTTGCTGAATTGGGCGCGCCATTCGATGATCTCCTGGTGCACGGGAAATGCTTCCGGGCAGGTGAGCCGAATTTTGGCGCTGTCCCACAACAAGCCGGCGATCTTTCTGCGTTGGGTAGGAGTCTCGAAAAATTGAACCGTGAAATCGTCGCTGGTGGCTGCGATCAGCGCATCGCGCTGCTGGTTGGTGAGCGGAGTAGTTTTCATCGGCCGGCGTTGCACTACGCGGGTCTCAATGTATTCGAACAGCGGGTCCTGCACGGTCGCCGGATCCTCGGCAAAACGCACGTCATAGATCGGGTTGCGGTGTTCACCTTCGCTCGTTGCAACCCAACTTGTTGCCAAGCCAAAGCCCGACGCTGCAATCCGCATTGTTTCGAGCAGCGCGCCATGCGCAATATGACTCGCGTGTCCGTCGAAGTCATACAAGATGCGGTCGCGCGTGTCGAACCCATGCACGCGTACGGCTGAATCACCGACAAACTCGAAGCGCCAAACTTGGGTGTTGTCGCCACTGGGCGCCCAGCGCGCAAGGTCAAGAATCTTGGTCAGGATGTCACGGTTCACGGGGTTCTCCTTCCACTGCAATTCCTGCTATCACGTTCGAAACTTACCTTACCATACCGGATCGGCAAGCTTGGTCGCCATTTGGCGTCTTATTGCCGTGCCTCAGTTCGAATTGCGAGAGTCTCTATGAAAGTCCCTTTTGTCTTTGATTACGACCGCGCTTTTTCTCGCAACATCGGCTGGGTCACTTTGGCTGAGCAGGCCAGGTTGAAAAACGCCCGTATTGCGATTGCCGGGTTGGGTGGTGTCGGCGGCGCTCACTTGTTGACCTTGAGTCGCCTTGGTGTCTGCAATTTCAATATCTCGGATTTCGACGACTTCGACATCCACAACCTGAACCGCCAGGCTGGGGCCTTCATGCCATTCATGGGCCAGTCGAAGCTGGCCACGATCGCAAGAATGGCGAAAGACATCAACCCGCAACTGGATCTGCGATTGTTCCCGCAGGGTGTCCAGCCCGACAATGTTGAAGATTTCCTGCGTGATGTCGATGTGTATGTCGATGGTCTCGATTTTTTCGCACTGCCGGCCCGGCGAATGGTTTTCGCCAAATGCCGCGAAAAAGGCATTCCGGTGTTGACGGCCGCACCACTCGGTATCGGAACCGCGTTGCTGTATTTTTCGCCCACCGGCATGAGTGCGGAGGACTATTTCAAGTGGGATGGTCATGACATACAGGAGCAATACGCGCGGTTCATCGCCGGGCTGTCTCCCTCCATGATGAACCGCAATTACCTTGTGGTGCCAGAAGCGGTCAACTTTCAGGAAAAGCGTGGGCCGTCAACCATCATGGCCTGCGAGCTATGCGCAGGGGTCATGGGTGCTTCCGTCATGAAGTTGATACTCAAACGCGGTTCGATCCGTGCCGCGCCTTGGGGCATGCATTTCGATGCCTATCACCAAAAACTCAAATTGACCTGGCGCCCTTTTGGCAACTCCAACCCTCTGCAACAACTCCTGCTCATGTTCATCCGGCCGCGCCTGCGTGGCAGCCTTGCAGCGCGAAGTGTGAACTAGTTGCGGGTTTGATACAAGTGCTGAAGAATCCCTCGTAAATCGTTGATTTGACGAACAAATACGCTATATTCGTCCATTGCAAGGCACCGTCGTACGTCGGCTGATTAGGAAAACACGATGAGATTTACTTCAGACTTTTTGGCCCTTGCAGGCCGCCGCTGTTGGTTGCTTGCTGTCCTGTCTTTTGCTCTTGCCGGCTGCGCATTCAATGCGCCCAAGTATCCGCCGGCACCGGTGGCAGCCGCTTCCGCAGACTACAACTACATCGTGGGACCCGGCGACAACCTGAACATCATTGTGTGGCGCAACCCGGAGTTGTCGATGTCGGTCCCGGTGCGGCCCGATGGCAAAGTTACAACGCCCCTGGTGGACGAGTTGGTCGCGCAAGGCAAGACGTCCATTCAGATCGCGCGGGAAGTTGAAACGGCCTTGGGCAAATTTGTGCGTGATCCGATTGTCACAGTGATCGTTACTGGCTTTGTCGGCCCTTACAGCGAGCAGATTCGTGTCGTTGGCGAGGCGGCAAAGCCCCAGTTCCTGCCCTACAAGCAAAAGATGACTTTGCTCGACGTGATGATCGCAGTCGGCGGTCTCACAGACTTTGCCGACGGCAACTCGGCATCCATCTTGCGCGCCTCGGAAGGCGAGAAGCAGTAC
>JAYVRP010000143.1:0-2492 GCA_043776215.1 Rhodoferax sp.
TCGGGAACGCCCCCATGCCGGGTTGGGGTTTGTCACTGGGCGACTGGAACATGCCGCGGATCAACGTTGCAGCGTTGACGGGTGGGCGGCGCACCGGAACATCGTCAGGCCTGGCCAGTGCGCGGTTGCCGGTGCCATCGGACGCCGTTGGCGCTTCGGGCAAGCGCCCACGTTCACGCACGAAGAAGCCGCGGTTGCGCCGCGCTTCGACCAGACCCTGGGCCAGCAACTGGTCGTAAGCGGCCACTACGGTGCTCGGGCTCACCCCCTGCTGGCGGGCACACTCCCGCACCGAGACCAGGCGCGCACCCGGCGCCAGCAGGCGAGTGCGGATACGTTCGGCGAACAAGCCGGCGAGTTGCTCCGTCAGGGAATGCCCGGTGGTCTTCATCAGCATGGCGGTGCATCCTTGGGTCTGCGCTGTATGGTCGGAATAAGCAATACAGATTGAAAACTGCGCTGCCAAACTGTATTGCCTATGTATTGTTGACGCAGAGTACATTGAACTCCTCTCCAAGGCAAGCCAAGCATTTGCGACCCCGAACCCTGCATGAACGCCACCGAAATCACCGCCCTGCTCGCGTTCTGTACGGCCATGAGTTTTTCCCCCGGGCCCAACACCACACTGTCCACGGCCTTGGCCGCCAACCACGGTCTCAAGCGTGCGCTGCGTTTTTGTGTCGCCGTGCCCACCGGCTGGACGCTGCTGATGCTCAGCTGCGGCCTCGGCCTGGGCGCGCTGATCACCGGCGTGCCGCTGTTGCGCTGGGGTGTGAAGCTGTTGGGCGTGGCCTACATGGTGTGGCTGGCCTGGAAGCTGAGCGGCGCCGGGCAACTGGCGCAGGCGGATACGCGGCGGCTGGACGTCACCTTCCTCGCCGGCGTGGGACTGCAGTTCCTCAATATCAAGGCCTGGATGCTGGCACTGACGCTGACTGCGGGCTGGGTGGTCAACGCCGCGGGCCAGCCGGCCAGCAATCCGGGAGAGCGCCTGGCCATCATCTGCGCGGTGATGGTGGCCTTTGCATTCATCAGCAATTTCACTTATGCCCTGGTGGGCTCGCTGCTGCGCGAGTTCCTGGCCCGGGGCCGGCGTCTTTTGTGGTTCAACCGGCTCATGGCGCTGGTGCTGCTGGTCACTGCCAGCTGGATGGCCCAGGTATGAAACCCGACGAAATACGCGGCCTGTGGATCGGCCTGCTGGGGGTCGTGTTGTTTGCGGCCACGCTGCCCATGACCAAACTGGCCACCGGCTCGGCCGGTGCGCCCGCGTTGTCGCCGGCTTTCGTCACCTTCGGGCGTGCGGGCGTCGCCGGCCTGCTGTCGGTGGCGTACCTGGTGCTGACGCGCAGCCCGGCTCCACGGGGGCGCCAATGGCGGGCGCTGGCCTTCACGGCCTGCTGCGTGGTGGTTGGTTTTCCGCTGTTCCTGGCCATGGGCCTGCGCCATGTCGAGTCGGTGCATGCGTCGGTGGTGATGGGCATCCTGCCACTGGTGACCGCCATCGTGGCCTCGATGTGGTTGCGCCAGCGCCCCAGCACCGGTTTCTGGGTCTGTGCGGTCACCGGCAGTGCGCTGGTGGGCCTGTTCATGGTGCTGCGCTCCGGCGCGGCGGGCAGCAACGCGCAGTGGGCCGACCTGTTCCTCTTGCTGGCGATCATTTCTGCCGCGTTCGGGTATGTGAGTGGCGGCGCGCTGACCGCGCAACTCGGTGCCGAACGGGTGATTTGCTGGGTGCTCGTGATCAGCCTGCCCGTCACTTTGCCGGTGATGGGACTGCAGTGGCCGGCGCAGCCCATTCCTGCCAGCGCCTGGCTCGGTTTTGCCTACGTGGCGCTGTTCTCGATGTGGATCGGCTTCTTTGCCTGGTACCGCGGTCTGGCGTTGGGTGGCACGGTGCGTGTGAGCCAGGTGCAACTGGTGCAACCCTTCCTGAGCATGGTGTTCTCCGTGCCCCTGCTCGGCGAATCGCTCGACCTGCTCACCGTCGGTTTTGCGTTGGCCGTGATCGCCACGGTGTTTATCGGAAAGAAAATGCCGGTAACCAGCCTGGCGCCGCCACACCGCTCCCACCCAGCCCCGCACCAAGGAACCGCATGAAAACCTCGATCAGTGACGCACTTGCGCGGCTGCCGGCCGCAGCCACGGCCCAGTACCCGGAGGGCGCACCTTCCGTCGTAATGCTGTCGCATGGCAGCATGCAGCTCAAGGTGTTCACCCCCGCCACCAATACCGGAGGCTCTGATCGCCAAGTGCCGCACGATCAGGATGAGTTGTACCTGGTGCATGCCGGCAGCGCGACCCTCCGCATCGGCGACACGCGCTTTGCGGCCCAGGCCGGGGACAGTTTTTTCGTACCGGCCGGAGCACAGCACCGCTTCGAGGACGCAAGCAAGGATTTTGTAACCTGGGTTGTCTTTTACGGCCCGCAAGGAGGAGAAACATGAACACCCATCCAGCCACGCCCACCCCGTGGACCCTGGCCCGGCGCG
>JAYVRP010000144.1:0-8165 GCA_043776215.1 Rhodoferax sp.
TTGGCATTCAGCCAAAAGAGCAGCAGCACATGGTGCAAGCCATCAGTGATGCGGTAGCCGACGTGGGCCCGCTGGTGCGCCAGGCCATGGTGCAACACCGCGGCTGCGAAGACATTGGCAAACGCATGCTCGCGGCCTGGGCCGAGGGCGTGCAGGGCCTGCGCGATCAGCGTGTGTACGCGATGGGCGAATGGGTGGCGGGCGATGCCTTTGAAGGCTTCTCGCCGCCACCAAAACAAAAAACAGAAACCAACAAAATTGGGCGCTCCCCGTTACTGGGAAAACGATGAACGGCGTTTACAAGCTGTCCTCTGCTGGATAGCACACTTTGCTGTCGCAACGCATTCCGGCGCGCGGGCAAGACGCGCCACACCACGGACTTCTTGCATCGGATGCCCGACTTCCGACTTGGCAAGTGCCAATGCGGTGTCCGGCATCGACATGCAGGTCCCCGCCGGCAAGATCACCGGCCTGATCGGGCCCAACGGCGCCGGCAAGACCACGCTGATCAACCTGATCACCGGCGTCCTGGCCCTGTCGGGCGGCAGCATCCGCTTCGGCGACCAGGATCTGACCCATGCCCCGGCCCACAAGGTGGCCCGCGCCGGCATCACGCGCACCTTCCAGAACATCCGCCTGCTGGCCGAGGCGAATGTGATCGACAACGTGATGATCGGCTTCTACCGGCGCGAGCCCGCGTCCGCCGCGGCCAGCCTGCTGGGCCTGCCGTCCGCGCGCCGCGAGACCCGCAGCCTGCGCGAGCGCGCCCTGCGCCTGCTGCCGCTCTGGACCCTTTCAGGAAAGCCATTTAGAATAATTTTAATTTATCTCAATGTTTATTCAACAATAACTGATTATACTGAAAAAGGGTTTTTATTGCCTTGGGTCCTGGCAATCGCTTTCGACTCATGGCCACACGCCTGCCAACCGGAGCCACTCGTGAAACCAGTAGATGTATTTGCCAAACCCGGATCGTTCTTCAAGGGCAATCTGCACACGCACTCCACCCTTTCGGATGGCAAATACAGTGCGCAGGAAGTGTGTGCGAAGTACCAGGCCGCCGGATACGACTTTCTTGCGCTGACAGACCACTTTCTTCCGCGCTTTGACTTCCCTGTCTCTGACACGCGAGCCTGGCGGTCGGACACATTCACAACCCTTTTGAGCGCAGAGCTCCATGTTCCAGCCACCGTCCTCAAGGAGAGTTGGCACATCCTTGCGGTCGGCCTGCCATTGGATTTTCAGAAGACACTTCCATCGGAAACTGCTCCGCAAATTTCCCGCAGAGCCCATGCGGCCGGCGCATTTTTGGGTATCGTCCATCCCTCCTGGTATGGCCTGACGCTCGAGGAAGTGGAAGCCATTGATTGCGCGCACGCAGTGGAAATCTACAACCACACGGGTGCCGTAAAGCATGATCGCGGCGACAGCTGCGCCTTCTTTGACCAGCTACTGGCGCGAGGTCGCAGGCTGAATGCCTTCGCGGCAGACGATGCCCATTTTCATCATGACGATGCGTTCGCTGCCTGGGTCATGGTGAAAAGTGCGGCATTGGTACCGGAAGACCTGGTGAACGCCCTCAAGCTGGGGGACTACTATTCGTCGCAGGGACCGGAGATCACCTCGATTGCCGTCGACGACGATGTCATCGAGATAGGCTGCTCGGCTGCCAAGGCTGTGATGGTGCTGGGCAGAGGCTCGACAGCCGAATCAGAACTCGGCTCCAACCTTACCCACGTCAGACTGCCATTGGCGCAGCTTCGCAAAGCCGGCTATGGTCGCGTCGTGATCGTGGCGCAAGACGGGAAACGTGCGTGGAGCAACCCGATCTGGTTCGCGCGATAAGGCCAGTAGTCTCGATGAACGCGGCTAGCGCTCGCGCGCTGCACCTTGACGGCTTGACGCGCCATTTTGGCGACAAGACTGCGGTGAACGCGGTCACATTGCAAATTGCGCCCGGCAGCTTCGTGGGCGTGATCGGCCGTTCCGGAGCCGGCAAATCGACACTGCTGCGCATGATCAACCGCCTGGTCGAGCCGAGTACGGGCGGTATCCGGTTTGGCGACATCGAGGTGACTGCGCTGCGGGGCCGTGCGCTGCACCAGTGGCGTGCGCGCGCCGCGATGGTGTTCCAGCAATTCAACCTCGTTGGCCGGCTTGACGTGTTGAGCAATGTCATGCTGGGGCGGCTCAACGGCGCGCCGATGCTGCGTTCGTTGTTGGGTGCCTGGAGCGACGACGACAAGGCCATTGCGCTGGCAGCACTGGAGCAATTCGATATTGCCAACCTTGCGGCCCAGCGCGCCGACTCGCTCAGTGGCGGCCAGCAGCAGCGGGTGGCACTGGCGCGCGCGTTGGCGCAGGAGCCCGAACTGATCCTGGCGGACGAGCCGATTGCCTCGCTCGATCCACGCAACACGCGCATCGTGATGGATGCGCTGGCACGACTGAACCGCGAGTTTGGTATCACTGTTTTGTGCAACCTGCATTCTGTGGAGCTTGCGCGCAGCTATTGCAGCAGACTGGTGGGTATGGCGGCCGGGCGCGTGGTCTTTGACGGCAATGCAGCCGAATTGACAGATGCCGCAGTACGCGAGATCTATGGCCTGGAAGTCGGCGAAGCGTTAAACGGCGGGAACCCGGCATCGGACCGGCCGGCCATTACCAGTGAACTGGCCACCACCTGAATGAACCACAACTGGGGACACAGACGATGAACTACCTGACACTGCGCCGATCAATTTCCTGCGCTCTCGCAGCCCTGGCATTTGCCGCTTGGGCCTTTCCTGCCTCGGCACAGGACTGGCGCAGCAAGTACCCCACCATCGTCTACGCGCAGGGAACGAACGAGAACGCCAGCACCAAGACAGCGGCGCTTACGCCTTTCGTCGACTACCTCACCAAGAAACTGGGCGTGAAGGTGCAATTACGTGTCGTCAACGACTATGCAGCAGTAATTGAAGGGCAAAGGGCGGGCAACATCCACATTGCATTGCATGGTGCCTCTTCGTATGCGCGCGCCGTGATGACCGGGGTGAAGATCGAGCCCTTCGTCATCGATGTCTACAAGGACGGCACCAAGGGCTACTACAGCGTGTTCTACGTGAAGAAGGACAGTCCGTTCAAGACGATCGAAGACCTGAAGGGTCGCAATCTTGGCTTGGTGGACCCGAACTCCACGTCGGGCAACACCGTTCCGCGGTATGCACTGAACCAGATGAAGATCGACCCGGACAAGTTCTTCGGCAAGGTGGTCTATACCGGCACGCATGAGAACGCGGTGCTGGCGCTTCAGCAAGGCACGGTGGATGTGGCTGCCAATTGGTGGAACAACGAGACCGAATCAAACCTCGCGCACATGCAGACCAACAAAATGGCAAAGGTGGACGACTTCAGGATCATTTTCAAGTCGGACCTCATGGCTGCCTCGCCACACACGTATCTGAGTGATCTGCCGGCAGACATGAAAGCCGCGATCACGCAGGCTTTTCTGGATGCGCCGCGCGAGGCACCCGAGGCTTTCCAAAAGGCCGCCAATGGCGGGCGACCGTACGAGCGCGTGGGCCACGAGACCTATGTACCAATGATCGAGTTGAACAAGTTCGTCGACAACCTGCGCAAACAGCGTCAGTGAGCGAGCGTGAATTTAACGTCAAGGGGACCCGTATGAAACGCAATGAATTTCTTCGTCAGGCCTTGGCCATAGGCGCCTTCAATGGCTTGGGGTGGATGGCCATGCCGGCAGCCTGGGCGCAGGACTGGAAGAGCAAGTATCCGCAACTCGTCTATGTGCAGGTGGCAAACGAAAACGCCTCCACCGTTACCGCGTCGGCTGCGGATTTCGTCGCGTACTTGTCGAAGAAGCTGGGCGTGAAGGTGGTGCACCGGGTGGCCAACGACTACGCCGCGGTCATTGAGGGCCAGCGCGCAGGCCATGTCCACATCGGCAACCACGGCCCCTCCTCCTATGCCAAGGCGGTGGCCACCGGCGTGAAGATTGAACCCTTCCTGTGCGACGTTTACAAGGATGGTTCGCGCGGCTATTACAGCGTCTTCTACGTCAAAAAGGACACCCCCTACAAGAGTATTGACGACCTGAAGGGCAAGGTGCTGGGCCTGGTGGACCCCAACTCCACGTCGGGCAACAACGTGCCGCGTTTTGCATTGAACCAGATGAAGATCGACCCGGACAAGTTCTTCTCCAAGGTCGTCTACACCGGCAGCCACGAAAACGCAGTGCTGGCGCTGCAGCAGGGCACTGTGGATGTGGCCGCCAATTGGTGGAACAACGACGCCGAATCCAGCCTTGCGCGCATGGACCGCAACAAGATGGCCAAGATCGGCGACTTCCGCATCGTCTTCAAGTCGGAGCTGATCGCGAGCTCGCCGACCACTTATCTCTCGGACTTGCCGCCAGAGCTGAAGGCGGCCATCGCCAAGGCCTTCTTCGATGCAGCCACCGAGGCACCGGAGGCATTCCACAAGGTCGCCAACGGCGGCAGCTGGGCACCGGTGACGCACGAGGCTTACCTGCCAGTCATTGAGTTGAACAAGTTCGTCGACAACCTGCGCAAACAGCGGACCTGAGCGCGCACCGATGGTTTGCAGTCCGGGCTACCCGTCAAATACAAGGTGACGATCAGTGAACCCTGACGACTACGCGCGCATGACGGCGATCGAGATGGCGCGCCAGGTGCGAGAACGTCGAATTTCACCGGTCGATCTGGTCCACGCAGCGCTGGCAGCGATCACCTTGACCGACCCGCAAATCAACGCGTGGTGCGATGTCTACGCCGAAGACGCGTTGGCCGAGGCCGCGTTGCTGGAGGCCGAGGCCTCAAGCGGCAAACTGCGCGGGCCGCTGCACGGTGTGCCGATCGGCGTCAAGGATCTGTTCCTGGCCAAGGGTCGGCGCACACGACGTGGCTGCCGGCTCTACGAGAACGCGCCACCGTCTGCAGAATCCTCGCCGGTGGTGCAGCGGATGCGCGATGCGGGCAGCATCATGATCGGCAAGAACACCACGCCCGACAGTGGCTGGAAAGCCTCGTCGAACTCGCCGGTCTATGGCGTCACGCGCAATCCCTGGGACGTCACACGCACCGCCGGGGGCTCCAGCTCCGGATCGGCTGCGGCGGTGGCAGCTGGCACCGTGCCGATCTCGCTCGGCTCCGACGGCGGCGGCTCGCTGCGTATCCCCGCGGCGTTCTGCGGTGTCTTCTCGCTAAAGCCCTCATTGGGGCGAGTGCCGACTTATCCGCTGAGTCCATCCGAGCATTTGTCGCATGCCGGAGTGATGACGGTCACGGTTGCAGATTCGGCGCTGGCGCTCGATGTGCTGAAGGGCCCGCATCCGCTCGACCCTTATTCTTTGCCCGAAGAAGGTCTTTCCTATTTGGCTGCACTGGACCGTGCGCACGCACCATTGCGTTGCGTGATGCTGCCCACGCTGTTCGGTGCGCCCGTGTCGGCCGATATTGCGCAATGCGTACAGAGCGCATTCGCCCGCATCGCAGCGACGCCTGCCATTGACACGGTGAACGCGTCGCTTGAATGGGACGACCCAATCACGGTGTTCGAGCGCCTGTGGGCTGCACGCGGCGCCGAACGTGTCAGCCTTAACGAGGCCGACATGGCTTTGCTCGATCCAGGTCTGGCGCGCCTGGTCGAGAGCGCGCGCGACCTCAGCCTGGTCAATCATCTGCGGGCCCTGCAAGACCGCGCAGCCTTTTGCCGCAAGGTCAGTGCATCGTTCGCGCAGTTCGACTTGCTGCTCATTCCGATGGTGCCAATCGTGCCCTTTGCCGCCGAACGCGACGGCCCGCCCGGGATGGACGAAGGCCAGCCTGTGCCGTGGGCGCACTGGACGCCTTTTTCCTACCCATTCAACATCACCGGGCAGCCAGCCGCTTCAGTGCCGTGCGGCTGGACGCCGGGCGGGCTGCCGGTCGGCCTGCAGGTGATCGGCAACCGGTTCGAGGACGCCAAAGTGTTGCAATTCTGCGCAGCCTGGGAGCGAACCTTCAACTGGCGCTCGCGCCGCCCGCCGGTGTTCGCTGTCGCCTAGCGGCGCTCGCCAGTATGGTTCACAGCCCGAGCCCGCTACCCCAGTCGAACGCGAGCCGCATCGCGAACGCGCTGCGCAACAGCATGGCGTCGGACCGGCTGGCTGAGCTTGAGCAAGCCTACGGCGCTGCAGTGCGCGCAAAGCGCCGCGCGCTCGCAGTCTTCTTCGGCGTGGTGGCGGTGCTGGTGCTGGTCACCGGCTGGGTGGGCGAGGTGAACCTCGGCATGTTGTGGAACAACGCATGGCGGCTGCCGGCCTATGTGGCGCGCACGGTTCCCGAGCTGCACTGGGCCACGCTCGGTGTCGATCTTGCCGAATGGTACTGGGGCCTCGCGCGCTGGTTGCGCCTGCTCTGGGAGACGCTGCTCATCGCCTACGCGGGCACGGTGCTGGGTGCCATCGGAGCCTTCGTACTGTGCTTCCTGGCTTCGGCCAACCTGATGCCTTCGCGCGCGCTGGTCTTCGCCACACGGCGCACCATGGAGCTGTGTCGCACCGTGCCGGAAATCGTGGTCGCGCTCATCTTTGTCATCGCCTTTGGCCTCGGGCCGCTGCCAGGCGTGCTGGCCATCGTCATTCACACAGTCGGTGCCTTGGGCAAACTCTTTTCCGAGGTGGTGGAGAACATTGACATGAAGCCGGTGGATGGCGTCACTGCCACTGGTGCCAATCGTACCGAGGTCATCCGCCATGCAGTGGTGCCGCAGGTACTACCCAACTTCGCCAGCTACACCCTGCTGCGCTTTGAGATCAACGTGCGCAGCGCGGCCATCATGGGTTTCGTCGGTGCCGGTGGCATCGGGCAGGAATTGCTGGAGGCGGTGCGCAAGTTCTATTACACCGATGTCAGCGCCATCATCCTGCTGATCATGGCAACCGTGATGCTGATCGACATCGCCACCGAGCGGCTGCGCCACGCGCTGTCGGATGTGAGCGCAGTGTCATGAAAGTGGTGCAGCACCCACTGTTGCATCAGCGCGCCGCAGTGATGGCACGGCACCCACAGGTATTTCGCGCCGACTGGGGCAAATGGGGCGGTTGGGTCGCTGTGCTGGCACTGATGGCGGGGCTGATGTGGATGGCGGTGGCGCGCTTCGACATGACCTGGGTTCGTCTCTTCAGCGGCTTCGCCCGGCTGGGCGATTTTGTGGTGCTGATGTGGCCTCCAGTGCCGTCCAGCCTGGCGAATGCGCTGTTGTACGGACACGCGCTGGCCGAGTCGCTGGCGATCGCTTTTCTCGGCACCCTGCTCGCCGCGACGCTGGCTGTGCCGTTTGCGTTCCTGGCGGCGAAAAACGTCATCCCCAATGTCTTCGTGCACTTCACGGCGCGGCGCACGCTGGATGGCATCCGCGCCATCGATACCCTGATCTGGGCGCTGGTCTGGGTCAGCGCAGTGGGCCTTGGTCCGTTCGCCGGCATCCTGGCCATCGCGTGCAGCGACTTCGGCATCTTCGGCAAACTTTTCTCCGAAGCCATTGAAGCCAGCGATCGCGGGCCGGTGGAAGGCGTGGTTTCCACAGGTGGCAACCGTGCCCAGGCCGTGCGCTTTGGCCTGCTGCCCCAGGTGTTGCCGGTCATCGCCAGTCAGGTGCTGTATTTCTTCGAGAGCAATACGCGCTCGGCCACCATCATCGGCATCGTCGGCGCGGGTGGCATCGGACTGCACCTGGCAGAACTCATCCGCACATTGGATTGGCCCAGCATGGCCTTCGTGGTGCTGATGATCCTGGCCGCCGTGGCGCTGATCGACCAGGTGTCCATGCGCCTGCGCATATCGATGATCGGCCGAAAGGACGCAGTGCATTGACTGCGGTGGCAACGGTGTCATCACGCAATGACGGTGCCTCGTGCCGACGACTTCGCATCTAAATAACTAGTACTTATATAGACTAGGTTACTATCATTTAATATTATTTTCTTGCCAGAAAGACCCACATGATTACCACTCCATCATCGGCAGCTATCGCCATCGAGCAGCTATTTGCCAACAAAGGAACACTGCAATACGGCGAGACCGTCAACCAGATCCAGCACGCACTCCAGTGCGCGATGCTGGCGGAGCAGGCGGGATCAAGCGACGAATTGATCGTGGCGG
>JAYVRP010000145.1:0-2478 GCA_043776215.1 Rhodoferax sp.
TAGTGGATCACCTGCCAATGGGCGTCGGACAACTCCAGATGCTCGGCCGCGGCCCGCGCACGTGCGAATTCCTCCGACCAGTCGCCCAGGTTGGCGAGGTAACCTTCCGGGTCGGTCGGAACGATCCGCCCGCTGACCAGCAGGCCCTGGCCCGCAGCCTCCGCCTTGGCCTTGCCTGTTGCCTGGACGGCGCTGGCACATGCCCGCACGAACGCCAAAAAACCGTGCACCCACTGTGACCCGGCACCCGTGCGCAAATGGCTATACGAGGCCAGCACGTTGCGGTACAAGAGGCCGTCGCGCGCGCCATCCACCCCATGGCCACGCTGGACCCGGTAGGCAAACTTCAGGCCTGGCTCCAGGTTTTCCAGGCTGGAGTAGTGAAACTCATGGCCGCGCAGCGTGGCCGGGGCGCCCCCGACCGCCAGCGGCCAGGGCATGTCCGCTGTTGCCTGCAGTTCAACGTAACCGCGCCCGACCGGGCGTTGGTGCATGACCACGTCGGCTGCAAGTGCGCCCACCATCTCGCAGCGCTGTCCATTCCACGCCACTGTGCGCGCCAGGTACATCAGACCCCCACATTCGGCATACACCGGCAGGCCGTCCTCGATCGCCGAGCGAATGCCAGCGCGCAACGCTCCATTGGCCTGCAATTCGGGCATGAACATCTCGGGGAAACCGCCGCCGATGAACAGCCCGTCCACCGCAGGGAGAGCCTGGTCGTGCAAAGTGTCGAAGGGCACCAATTCCACCCCGGCTCGCTGCATCTCCAGCAGGTCGTCGGGGTAATAGAAGCCGAAGGCCTTGTCGCGGGCAATGCCGATGCGCACCGGCGGGTCGGAGGGCCCCGCTGGGGCTTCAAATTGCAGATCGGTGGGCCGCGCCGGCACGCATGGCGCCGCACTGCCGGCCAGGAGCAACAGCCGCTGCAGATCGACCTGCGCGGCAATACGCTCACCGACGGTGCGCACGTGCCGGGCGGCATCGTCCAGTTCCGCGGCAGGCATCAGGCCCAGGTGGCGCTCCACCAACTCCAGCGCAGGATCATGGCCGATGGCACCCAGCACGGGCACATCGGTGTAGTGCTCGATCACCGCGCGCAGCTTGGCTTCATGGCGCGCGCCGCCGAGCTGGTTCAGGACCACCCCCACAATGCCGATGCGCGGATCGAAGGCCTGGTAGCCGAGGATCAGCGGTGCAATGCCGCGCGTCATGCCCCGCGCATCGAGCACCAGCAGCACCGGCAGGTCGAGCATTTGCGCAAGCGCCGCGTTGCTGTTGCTGCCATCGAGCGCCAACCCGTCGTACAGGCCCTTGTTGCCTTCGACGATGGCAATGTCGGCGTCCACCGCGTGGCGGGTGAAACAGTCGACGACCTGGGCAGGTGTCATCAGGTACGGGTCGAGGTTGAAGCAGGCGCGCCTGCTGGCCTGGCCCAGCCACATCGGGTCGATGTAGTCCGGCCCTTTCTTGAATGGCTGCACCGTCAGGCCCTGGGCGCGCAGCGCGGCGCACAGGCCAACCGCCACCGTGGTCTTGCCCGAGGACTTGTGGGCAGCCGATACCAACAGTCTCGCCATGGTCACTGCAGTACCTTCGCCCTGCGGGCTGCGGGCTTGAGCACCTTCGGGCGCCCGGGCGGTGCTCATACCGTCTTGCCCGGGCTTGCCCCGGGTGCACCGTGGGCCTGCATCGCCGCATCGTCCAGCCGGAGCGGCAGCAAGTCGAGGAAACGCAGCGCCAGCAGGACGATCAGCCCCGCCACGGCAATGCCGCCCAGGCCCAGCAGCAACTCGGGCAGACTGGGCAGATAGGTGTTCACCACCCCGTCACGAAAACTGCTGCTGACGGCGCGACCCGGGAACAAAACCAGCGGGTAGGCCTGAGCGCCGATGATGGTGACCACCATCTGCGCAAAACCGCCGCCGATCACCAGCGCGGCCGAGGCAGCGATACGCCGGCGCATGCCGCCAGCCCCGGGGCGCAACAGCAAGCACAGCGGCAAGACGCCGCCGAGCCCGACCTGGCCCAGCCAGAACAACGCGGTATGGATGCCCCCATCGAGCAAAATGAAACGCTCGAAGTCGTGGTGTTTGGTGAAATACAGGTTGGTCAGGTGGTAGACCAGCACGAAGTACAAGCCTGCTGCGACGAAGATCGCCTGCAGTCGGCCAAGGCGGGCCAGCAACACATCTCCGAGCGGGCGCCCACCCGACCGGCAAGCGGCCATCAGCACCAGCAGGAACACCGCCAACCCGTAACTCAGCGACAAGGCGATGAACAACGGTGCCAGCAAGGCCGAGTCATACGCTTGCCGGGCCACCAGGAACCCGAAGATCGACCCGGTGCCGGTGGTGAGCAGCATGCGCCAGACAAACGCCACCAGGCCTGCCACGGGCGTGAAACGGCCCATGCCGTTTTCCATCATGGTCCACAGGTAGGTGATCACGATCACCATGAAGCCGGAATACAGGAAGA
>JAYVRP010000146.1:0-8130 GCA_043776215.1 Rhodoferax sp.
GGCCAGCGTGCCGGCGGGTCGGATCTACACCGTGGCCGACATCGCAGCCGATCCGCATTTTGCGGCGCGTGGCATGCTGGCCCGGGTGACCCTCGGCGACGGTACCGATGTGAGCGTTCCCGGCTTCGTGCCCAAGTTGTCGCTCACGCCTGGAGGGCACCGCCGCAATGCCCCGGCCCTGGGCCAGGACACCGACGCAGTGTTGCGCGAGGTGGGCATCACACCCGAGCAGATCGTGGCGTTGCGGGCGCGTGGCGTGATCAGCTGAGCGACTTGAGCAGGTCGATGTATTGCTGCATGGCCGCGTCTTTCGATGTGCCCTTGAGGCCGTTCCATGCATCCCACTTGGCGCGCCCGACCATGTCGGTGAAGCCCGGCTTCTTGTCGGTGTTGTCCCCGGCGCTGCCTTGTTTGTAAAGGGCGTAGATCTTGAGCAGCGTGGCGTTGTCGGGCCGCTCGGTCAGGTTTTTCGAGTTTGCGGCTGCAGTCTCGAACTTCTTTTTCAAATCAGCCATGGGGTACTCCATCAAGGTTCATGAACGGGTTGCGGTGACCAGACCCTTTGTGGGCAGGTGCGCCGTATCTTAAGGCTGCTTTTGCCGACACAATATTGACCATTGGCGCCACGGCGACGTGTCTCCACCCCATCAATGCCCGCACGGCAGGAGACTCGACCATGGTGACCCGAATCAATGTCCGGCAAGTGGCACAACAAGCGGCCCGGACCGTGGCCGGGGCCGCCGGCCCTGCGGCGCGACAGGCGCGCAGCAAGGCGAACCAGGTTGCCCGGCAGCTCGGCGGCAACGTGAAGGATGCGATCAACGGGTCATTGGGGCTGAATGGCGAGCGTATGAGCAAGGTCGATACCGCCTGGTTGCGCATGGATTCCCCCAGCAATCTGATGATGATCGTCGGCGTATGGGTGCTGCAGCCTGTCATCCAGTACGAGGATCTTTGCCGCAGGATCGAGGAGCGCCTGTTGAAATACCCGCGATTCGTGCAGCGTGTCGCGCAGGATGCAAGCGGTGCCACCTGGGTGCAGGACGAACATTTCGACATTCGGCGCCATGTCGTCCTCGACACGCTGGCGCGCAAGCCGAAGGGCCGCGAACAGGAGGCTTTGCAGGATCGGTTGGCCGAACTCGCAGTGACGCCGCTGGACAAGGATCGGCCGCTTTGGCAGTTCCAGCTCGTGGAGCACTACCAGGGGGGCTCTGCGATGCTGGTGCGTATTCACCATTGCATTGCCGACGGCGTTGCCCTGATCGGTGTCACGCAATCGCTGGTGGATGGCGGAAGCCCTCCTCCCGAACGCCGGCGCGGCAGGCCACACCATGACGGACTGGAGGCGGTCGAGGACTGGATCACCGACACCCTCATCAAACCGATGACCAACGTGACTGTCAAGGCGCTGGATACCGCCGGTACGGGGGCTGCAGGCGCCTTCGATCTGTTGAAGGAGCCGCAAAAAAGCGTGCAGAAAGGCCTGGCGGGCACCGTGGATCTGGCGCGCATGGCCTACCAGGTGGTGCGCGATGCAGCAGCATTGGCGCTGATGTCCGACGACTCGCCGACCCGCCTCAAGGGGACACCCGGCAATACCAAACGCGTGGCCTGGTGCACGCCCATTCCCCTGGACGAGGTCAAGGCGGTTGGCCGGGCGTTGAACTGCTCGATCAACGACGTCTTGCTGAGTTGCGTGGCGGGTGCCATCGGGGGGTACCTGCGTGCCTATGGGGACGCCGTCGCGGGCAAGGAGATTCGCGCCATGGTGCCGGTCAATCTGCGGCCGGTCGAGCAGGCGTACAAGCTGGGCAACCGTTTCGGCCTGGCGCCGGTGGTGTTGCCGATCGGACTGGACAATCCGGTGGAGCGCGTGTACGAAGTGCGCCGGCGCATGGGCGAGCTCAAGGGCAGCATGCAGCCCCTGCTGGCATTCGGTCTGCTGGCGGTGGCCGGTTTGCTGATCAAGCCGGCGCAAGACGCGATGCTCGACCTCTTCTCCAGGAAGACCACGGCGGTGATGACCAACGTGCCCGGGCCGCGCGAGAAGGTCAAACTCCTCGGCTCCACCGTGGAGCAGAACCTGTTCTGGGTGCCTCAGAGTGGCACCGTCGGGCTGGGGGTGTCGATCCTGAGTTATGCCGGTGGTGTGCAGTTTGGCGTCATCACCGATGGAACACTGTGCCCCGACCCGCAAAAGATCATTGACGGATTTGAACCGGAATTTGCCAAACTCTGTCTTCTTACGCTGATGTTGCCCTGGGGGCCATAGGCGCGCGGCGGCTGGCCTGCGCGGCGCGCGCGGGAGGAGCGCCTGCTTCGACGACAATAGGGTCTCCTGGGCGTCGGCTTGGCCGGCACCAGCCGCCCCTGCGACCCCTCTGATAACCCATGATCCATCATCCCATTGTCGTCACCGGTGGCCTCGGCTACGTCGGCCGCGAACTCGTTGCCCAGCTGATCGAGGCCGGTAGTACCAACCTTCACGTCGTCGACAACCTGGCCAGCGGGGAGCACCGGCTGCACCTGATGCAGACCGGCAGCTTCACCCTGCATCGCGTCGACATCCGGGACCGGGCCGGCGTCGCGGCTGTCATGCGCGACGTCGCGCCCCGCACCGTTTTTCACCTCGCCGCCGTGCACTACATCCCTGCCTGCGAGGCGGCGCCCGGGGATGCAGTCGGCATCAACGTGGCTGGCACGGTCAACCTGCTCGATGCAGCTCCGCCGGGCACCACGTTCGTGCTCGCGTCGACCGCGGCGGTCTACGCGCCTGCGGAGCTGGCGCACCAGGAGTCCGAGGGTACCGGGCCGGTGGACATTTATGGCTACACCAAGCTGCACGCCGAACAATTTGTTCGTTACTACTCGCAGCAGGGCAAGGTGCACGGGCGCATCGTGCGCCTTTTCAACGTGGTGGGGCCAGGTGAAACCAATCCCCATTTGGTGCCCGCAATCATCCGGCAGCTGGCTGATGGTGCCAGCCGCATCCAGCTCGGCAACCTGTTCCCGCGGCGCGACTACATCGACGTGGCCGATGCGGCCAGCGGATTCATGCGCCTCGCGCAGTCCCGCTCGCCCGATAACGGCGTGGTTGTCTCCAACCTGGGCAACGGGATCACCCATTCCGTGGGCGAAGTGGTTGAATCGATCGCCCGGGCCGCCGGCGTGCCACTCGCTATCGAGCAGGATCCGGCGCGCATCCGCGGCGTTGACCGCCCGGTACTGTCGGCGTCGACGCAGGCGCTGCAGGCCCTTACCGGATGGAAGCCTCAGATTGCGTTCGAGCGCAGCATGCAGCGTGCGTGGGACGCCCGGGTTACCGACGCATTGAAATGACCGGGGCCGGCATCAGGGTGATCGGGGTTGGCATCACGCCCCCGGTCTACAAGGCCAGTGGCGGCATTTCGGCGGGCGTACAGCTGATGGAACGCGTCGCCGCATTGACGGGAACGCAGATGTACCTGATGTCGGATCGGGATGAGGATGTGACCGAGCGCGGCCTGGCACTGGTGCGCAGACGCCCGGGCAACATCCTGCGCCCGTTCCAGCGCCTGCTACCTAGGCGGCTGATCACGCTGATGTGGCGCCCGCGCATACGCCAGTGGCTGGCGCAAGCCAAGCCCGACGTCGTGCATTTCCACAACCCGCATCCACCCGGTGCGCTGTTCGAGGCCGCGCGGGCGTGCCGGCAGCTGGGCATCCCGTATGTCATTTCGACGCACGGCTTCGTCGAGATGAACGACGTGATCGGCGCGTTCGGTGGCCATGCGCTGCTGCGGCCGGTGTTCGAGCGTTTGATTCGGCGGCCCATCATGCAGGTGGTGCGGCATGCGGCCCAGGTGCTCATGCTGTCGCCCCAGGAGGAGCCGATCCTGCGCGGCATGGGAGCGCGTGAGGAGCAGCTATTGGTGGTCACGAACGGTGTGGACCCGTATTTCCTCGAGCCGGTTCCAGAGTCGGAACGGCTGGCGCTGATCGCACGGTTCAAGCTGCCGCACGGCGTGCCGCTGATGTTGTTCGTCGGCAACCATACGCCCAACAAGGGGCTGGACGTGTTGCTGCGTGCCTTGCCGCTGCTCGGGCAGCGCGCCATGGCCGTAGTGGCCGGTGCGATCACGTCGCGCCAGGATCATGAGCGCTTGCTGCAGCAGTCGGGCGTCACAGACGCGTTTGATCGGGTGACTTTCACCGATTTCATCACCAAGGAAGAGTTGCGGGCCCTCTACCGGAGCGTCGACATGTTCGTGTTTCCGTCGCGCGCCGACACCCTGCCGCTGGTCATACTCGAGGCCATGGCGTGTGGCTTGCCGGTGGTTTCTACCACGGTCGGAGGTATTCCGTACGAGGTGTCGGCCGAGACGGGTGTGCTGGTGCCTCCCGGTGACGCGCGCGCCCTGGCGCGGGCGCTCGACACCCTGTGTGCCGACTCGGCGCTGCGCGCCCGTATGGGCGCTTGCGCGCGCGCGAGGGTGCAGTCGAATTTCGACTGGAAGGCGTCGGCCGAAAAGTCCATCGCGATCTACCGCAGCGTCGTGGCTGCGCGCAAGGCCGGGTGAACGCCATGTCCACACTCTATACATCGGGGCAGTACCTGGCCAACACCGGCTCCTGGCACGCCGAGGACTCGCACTGGAAGGCGCAATACATCGCCGACATGCTGCTGCGCAACGCAATACCGCACCAGAGCCTGCTCGAGGTCGGATGCGGCGCCGGTGGCATTCTCGATGCGCTCTCTGCCATGCCGGGATTCGACGCGACGCGGTTCCACGGTTATGACATCTCGCCCAAGGCCATCGAATTGTGCGAAGCACGGCGCAACCCAAAACTCGGATTCACCTGCGGTGATGTGTTCGCTGACCGTGCCACCGACGGTGCTGACGTTCTTGCGGTCATCGACGTGTTCGAGCATGTTCCCGACTATATGGGATTCCTCGGGAAATGCCGTTCCAAGGCCCGTTACAAGATCTACCACGTGCCGTTGGAGATCCACCTGTCCGCAGTAATGCGCGGCAAGGTCGATTCGGGACGGTACTCGGTGGGCCATCTGCACTACTTCACGGCAGAGTCTGCAATGGCCACCCTGAAAGACACCGGGCACGTGATCGTGGATCAGCGCTTCACCGATCTGGCGCTGCTCACCGCGTCGGGTCGTGGTGCGGGCCGGTTGGCGGCAAACCTGGCCCGACGCATGGTGTCGTCGGTCAGCCAGAACCTTGCCGCGCGCTGGCTGGGGGGCATCTCCATGCTGGTGTTGACGCGATAGCGACCGAACCCCGGGATGGCTGCGGGGATCCCGCTGCCGGGTGGATCTCTCAGTCCTGCAGTTCCGCCTTCGCTAGTTCCACGTCGAGCCGTTCAGCGGCATCGAAAGGACTGAACGCCGCGGCTTGCTGGTACAGCCTGGTGGCTTCCTTCATCTTCTGGTCGCCTTCCAGCATCAGCAGTGCATTGGCGTATTCGATCATTGCCAGTGCGGACTCCAGGTTGATGCGCAGGGCTTCCTGGAAAAGGGTCAGCCCTACATCCTTGCGAGCACCGTAAGTCATGCCACCGATGAGCGAGCCGACCTTGTCAATCACCTCGGCATGGAAGGTGCCCAGGGCAATGTGCGCATCGGCGTGCCGCGGCTGGAGCTTGATCGTGTGCTCGAGTGCGGTTTTGACCTTGGTACCCAGGCCCTGCGCGAGGGCCTTGGCCACGCTGATGCCCTGGCTGTACCGGCCCAGCGCGTAGGCTTGCCAGTAGTAGGCGTTGGGGTTGTCGGGGTCCTGTACTGCATGGGCTTCGGCGCGCTCGGCCACATCGCGGTACATCTCCAGGCGGGTTTTTTCCTTTTGCTCCAGGTAAGTGGCGTAGACACATGCGGCCTTGTTGGCCAGCGTAATGCCGCTCATTCCCATCTTGAGGCCGGCGTCCATGGCTTTCTGGAATTCGCCACTGTGGAACAAGGCCCAGGCTTCCAGCAATCGATTGTCCCGGGGCAGCGGTTCGGCGTCGCCCAGATGCAGTCGCGCCCAGTGCTTCTTGACGCTCGCGGCGTCGAATGTGTAGTCGCCAGCGTAGGGGAACGCGGTCCACTTGGCCATCGCTGTCTCCTCTGTGTGCTTGGTCTACGTCAATTCCGGATCGATCGGGCAGGCTTTGACTTTACTTGACGGGAGCATCGTAGGCGCCCACCAGCGTCAATAAATGCATGCGTTGCCCCTGTTCGAGGTACGGTACCAGCAGGTTGAGAACATGGTGCGCCCCCCGCAGCAGCGCGGCCTGTGCACTTTCAGGCTCCAGTGCCCTGCGTG
The DNA here is from genome assembly GCA_043776215.1 of Rhodoferax sp. GTDB lineage: Bacteria > Pseudomonadota > Gammaproteobacteria > Burkholderiales > Burkholderiaceae_C > CAISIP01. The sequence continues at coordinate 6,303 of JAYVRP010000146.1, forward strand.
GATCGCGTACATATTCAAAGCTCAACCAGTAGGTCAGCACGACCACCATGCTGGTGGCCGTGGGTTCCGCATCACGTGAATCCATACGCACGGCACCGGAGCGGATCATGCTGTCGAGCATGGCGCGTATCGAGCGCGTCTTGTTCTTGAGCACGGCCTGGACGTGGGTCTCCAGCCGCCGGTTCTTGGACAGCAGATCGTTGAGATCGCGGTACAGGAAACGGTATTGCCAGATCAGTTCGAATAGCGAATGCATGAAGAACCAGGCATCCTCGACATCACGCACACTGTCGCTGGCATTGAGCAACTCTGTGAGCGCACGTTCGAAGCGGTCGAACAAGGAGTTGATCAGCTCGTCCTTGGCCGGGTAGTGGTAATACAGGTTGCCAGGGCTGATGTTGAGCTCGGCCGATATCAGCGTGGTGGACACGTTGGGTTCGCCGAACCGGTTGAACAGCTCAAGCGTCACCTCCAGGATGCGCTCGGCGGTTCGACGAGGGGCCTTTTTGACCATGGCGTCAGACTGTCAACGGGTGTTGACCCACCATGTGACCAAGGTCATCCATCAGCTCCTGCAAGGATGCAACGGCGCGGCCGATGGGCGTTGGCGATTTGGCAGCGGCGCACAGATGCGCTCGCGGGTTGTCCAGCGCGTCGTGGTTCAGTTGTATGCCATGGCGCGCCAGTTTGGCGGACATCGTGGTCTTGCGTGAGCGCAGCATCTGGCGCGTCTGCTGGTAGGCATGCTCGGCCAGGTGGCGGCGTTGCGCATACCCGAAGGTGTTGGCCAGATAGAGTTCCGGGTCGCGGTGATCAGGCTCAATCAGGATGATGTCGGTGCCCGGATAGCTGTGCTCATAGGCCTTCATGCCGAGCACCATGCGCGAATGGATCATGGAGCGGAACGTTTGGCTCAGCACCGCCGGCAGCCCGCCATCCACAATTTTCGGAATCTTCCGCCGCTCTGCGGGCAAGCCGCGTTGCATCACCTTGGGCACCAGCGGAATGGTGGCGTCGAACGGTACCAGCGGGTTCAGGCACAACATCAGGTCCACGCCCTGGTCCAGCGCCACCGAGGCGTGCAAGGTCTTCTTGAGTGCGCCGTCCACGTAATACTGGTCCTCGATTTCCACTGGTGGAAACAGGCCTGGCAGCGCAGAACTGGCCTGCACCGCCTTGGAGATCGGGATGTGGTCCCAGCCGGGCTGTCCGAAAGGTGCTGCTTCGCCCGTATCCAGGTTGGTGGCCACCAGCGTCAGGCGCGTTCGCAATTGCCGGAAGTCGTTCGTGAAGTTGTTCTGGGCAAACAGGCGTGCCAGTTGGGCATGCACCTGGTCGTTCGAGAAGACACCCGTGGGCAAGCTGGCACCCAGCCGCTCCAGCACCTGCAGCGGTGGCTTGCGCCCGAAGCTGACCCGCCACAAAGCGTTTGCCAGCAGGCCCGGCACCATGATGGCGCGCCGCGCGAATTCGTTGTAGGCGGGGACCATCAACCAGGAGGGGTCGAAAACTTCAGAGCTCGTATCGTCATTTTCAATAAACGACGCGCACAAGGCCCGCGGGGTCATGCCGTTGGCCAGGCCTGCGGCGATGAAACCTCCGGCTGATACCCCGACATAGTGGTCCAGTCGGCTCAGATCCAGCCCGACCAGCGACTCTTCGAGTGCACACAAGACACCGATCTCGTAGATCGCTCCGAGGGGGCCGCCCCCCGCAAGTGCCAGCGCAATACGCGGTGCGCGCTGCTTGGATTTTCTAGCGTTCATAAGTTCAAAGTGTAGGTCGGCTGCGGGCCTGGTATTGCTGCGTCGCAGCAGCTATTCCGACG
>JAYVRP010000147.1:0-2472 GCA_043776215.1 Rhodoferax sp.
GACAGCGGTGCTGGTGGTGACCTATGTGACCCTGATGATCGGCCATTCGACCCGGCTGCAGTTCACGACCCTGGTCGCAACCGGGCAGGAGTTTCTGGAGGCGTCACGGGCGTGCGGGGCCGGCCCTGTGCGCTCCCTGCTGCAGGTGCTGCTTCCGATGTGCCGCAAGGGCGTCGCGGCGACCGCCGCACTGACGTTTGTACTCCTGTTTCACGAGTTCAGCGCGTCGCTGATGGTGCGCTCGGCCCGGACCCAGGTCATTGGCAGCGTCATGTACGACGTGTGGGCCGGTGGGGTGTACTCCGAGGTCGCCGTGCTGGCGCTGATCATGGTGGTGGTCACGGTGCTTGGTGTGTTGCTGGCGGTCTGGCTCGGTGGCAGCGACGCATTGCAGAAGAAGGATTGACACGTGCAGGAACTGAGAGTCGAAAAACTGGTCAAGCGTTACCCTGGGCGCGAGCAGGTGGTCGCGGTCAACCAGGTCGATATCGAGGTCCAGGCGGGCGAGATGCTGGTGCTGCTCGGGCCCAGCGGGTGCGGCAAGACCACCCTGCTGCGCTGCGTCGCCGGGCTGGAAGAGGCCCAGGAAGGCCGCATCACCCTGGAGGGACAGCCGGTATTCGACGCCGCCATCGGACTGAACCAGCCGACCCACCTGCGCGACATTGGCATGGTGTTCCAGAATTATTCGTTATGGCCCCACATGACGGTGCAGCGCAACGTGGAGTACCCGCTGCGTGCGCGCTCCATGGCCGCGCCCGAGCGGGAGCGGCGTGCCCGCCAGGTGCTGGAAGTGGTGCAGTGCGCCCACCTGGCGGATCGCATTCCCGCGATGCTCAGCGGCGGCCAGCAGCAGCGCATTGCGCTGGCCCGCGCGCTGGCACCCCAGCCCAAGATCATGTTGCTCGACGAGCCGCTGTCCAACCTGGATGCCCTGCTGCGGGTCGAGTTGCGTGCCCATTTGCGTGCCATTCACCGCGAGCTTGGTTTCACGGGCATCTATGTCACGCATGACCAGATCGAGGCCTTCAACCTGGGCACGCGGGTGGCGGTCATGAATTCCGGCCGCATCGAACAACTCGACAGCGCGAGCAACGTCTATGAGCGGCCCGCGACCGAGTACGTCGCCAAGTTTCTTGGCATTCGCAACTCCATGGCCCTGACCCCCCACGGTGGATGGCACACCGACGGCGGCCGGCTGCAAGGCGATCTGACGATGCTGGACGCGCACAAGACCCCGCTTCGGCTTTACGTGCGTCCGGATGCGGTGCACCTTCTGGCACAGGGCGCGGCCCCCGTGCCCGGGCACATGGCCCTGTCGGGTGCGCGCGTGCAGGATGTCATGTACTCGGGTGGCGAGATCGACTACGTGGTGGCCCTTGGCGCCAGCACGCTGTATGTCACCACACGTGCCGCGCAGGCCCGGGTGCACGCTGGCGATACGGTGCAGGTGTCGTTCGCGAGCCGGGATGCGCTGCTGTACGCCAATGGCCGGCTGGTAAGCGCATGAGCCGCCACACCCACCGCAGGGGCTGATGCCATGACTGGTTCGACCGAATTTGACTTCATCGTGGTGGGGGGCGGTACGGCGGGGTGTGTCGTGGCCAACCGGCTGTCGGCCGACCCGCGCCACCGGGTGCTGCTGCTGGAAGCGGGGGGTGACGACCGCAACCGCTGGCTGCATATTCCGATCGGGTACGCCCGCGTGTTTGGCAAGCCCGAGTACAACTGGATCTACCAGGTGCAACCTGAACCCCGCTTGAACAACCGCGCCGGCCCGTTCTACCAGGGCAAGGTGATCGGTGGTTCGAGCGCCGTCAACGGCATGATCTACCTGCGCGGCCAGCGCGAGGATTTCGAGCACTGGACCCGTCTGGGTTGTACCGGCTGGGACTACGACAGCGTGCTCAAGTCCTACCTGCGCTCCGAGGACCAGCGTTCGCGTGGCGCCAGCCAGTACCACGCGGTCGGCGGCCCGCTGGCGGTGTCCGACCCGGTGCAGAAACACCCGTTGGTGGAAGCCTTCATCGACGCGGCAGAACAGGCCGGCGTGCCACGCAACCCGGATTTCAACGGCGCCACCCAGGAGGGCGCGGGCTATTACCAGACCATGACACGCAACGGCCGGCGCTGTTCCGCCGCCATGGCCTATATCCATCCGGTGCGCCACCGCGCCAACCTGACGGTCATGACCGGAGCCCGCGTGGAGCGGGTGTTGTTCGCCGGCAGGAATGCAGACGGTGTCTCCGCGGTCGTGGGCGGCGAGCGCCTCATCTTGCGGGCCCGACGCGAGGTGATCCTGTCGGGTGGCGCATTCGCCTCTCCGCTGCTGCTGCAGGCCTCGGGCGTGGGGCCGGGTGCGCTGCTGCGATCACAAGGTATTGCCGTGCTGCACGACGCGCCCGATGTGGGGCGCAACCTGCAAAACCATTTCAACCCCTGGATCAGTTACCGCTGCAAGCAGCCGGTCAC
>JAYVRP010000148.1:0-2471 GCA_043776215.1 Rhodoferax sp.
ACTGCCTTTTGAGCCCCTGTCCCTGAAATTGGCGGTCACTCCGCGCGATACGATCAAGCGTCTCAGGCCAGAGAATTCGTCAGTAGGTCTTGCCGTTCCCGAGCAGGCGAGACTCTTCTTCGACCACGAGTATTTTCAACGCGGGTCCGCGCACCAGAAGGCGCTCATGCGGTGCCGAGTCAGCGATGGATTCCACCGCCGTGCAATACACTGGAAGATCACTAAATGCGCCTGCAGTTTCTGACAGCGAACGGACGTATTGCCATGCACCGGGGCTTCAAGCATGGTTTATTCATTGGTTTGACACGCATACCGCCTGAGCGGTCCATGGAGTTTTGATGGTGGCCAGTGCCCCGATTTATTCACTGAGTGACGAAGATCGCGCCAGGGCGGAATCGGTCGCCTGGGCGGGATTCTCTTCGCCCAAGGATACGAGCGAGTTCTGCGCCAGTTGGCTCGCGATTCTGTGCGCCCAAATCCGGCACGTCAGTGGGGCACTGCTCGTGCTCGGCCCGGATCAACAAGGCGCCTATTCCGCTGCGGCGGTATGGCCTGATGCCTCACGCGACATGCACTATCTTGGGCCCGCTGCGGAACGCGCCCTCAAGGAGCGGCGCGGAATCGTGGAGCGGGAGTTCAATGAACGTCGCAAAGTGGTCCGGGAGGTCTTGCACGATCGGCGCGGGTTCATCAAGGCCGCCGGTGTGGGGCAGCAATCCGCCCAGGTCGGGTATCCGATCGAGGTGGCCGGCGTGTTGCACGGGGCGGTGATCCTGGATATCGCGCGCAGCCCTGAGCAAGATTTACAGCGGGCGCTGCGTCTGGTGCACTGGGCCAGCGCGTGGCTGGTGGACCAGTTCAGGCAGCAGTCCGTGGAGGCACTGCAAACGCACTTGGCCCGCATGTCGGTGGCGACTGATGTGACCGCGACGGCCACACAAGAGCGTCGATTCGGCCACGCCGCTCTCGCCGTCGTGAACGAGATTGTCACGAAGCTGCAGTGCGACCGGGCCAGCATGGGGTTCGAAGTGTCGGGGAACATCGAAGTTCAGGCGATTTCTCACACCGCCACATTTGACCGCAAGACAGACCTGGTTCGGCGCATCGGCGACGCGATGGACGAGGCGCTCGACCTTGACGTTGTGATCGTCTGGCCCACGCTGGACGACGAAGGGCTGGGAGCGATTGCCCATGCTGAACTGGCCGGCAAGGATGCCGCCATCTGCTCCGTGCCCCTGGTGGAACACGGCCAGACGATCGGGATTCTGATGCTGGAGCGGCCAGGGGACAAGCCCTTCCTTGCCAGCGATGTTGAGTTGTGCAAAACCATCGGGCTACTGCTCGGTCCGATCCTCGGGCTCAAGCGCGATGGTGAGCGCAGTGCCTGGCAGCTCCTGCGTGAGAGCATCCGCGGAGGTGTACGGGTGTTCTTCGGCCCGCGTCATCCAGGAGTGAAGCTGATCGCACTGCTCCTTGCCGCGGCCGTTCTGTTTTTCAGCCTGGTCAGTTTTCCGTACCGGGTGGCTGCCAAGACCTTCATCGAAGGCGCTGTTCAGCGCGCTGCCGTCGCACCGTTCGAGGGCTACGTCGCCGAAAGCCGCGTGCGCGCGGGGGAGACAGTGAAACAAGGGCAGGTCTTGTGCCGCCTTGATGACAAGGATCTGAAGCTCGAACAAGTCCGGTGGACGGCTGAGCGGGATCAGGCCGATCGCAAGTACCGGCAGGCGCTGGCCGCGCAGGATCGGGCCTCCGCATCCATCATGGCGGCCCAGATCGAGCAGGCACAGGCGCAACTGTCCCTGGTGGAGGAAAAGCTCGTGCGTGCGACCTTGGTCGCGCCGTTTGACGGAATCGTGGTGTCCGGTGACCTGAGCCAGCTCCTGGGGTCACCGGTTGAGGTGGGCAAGGTGCTGTTCGAAATTGCGCCCCTGGACGCTTACCGGGTCATCGTCAATGTGGACGAGCGTGATATCTCCTATGTCAGTGCCGGTCAAAAAGGCGAGCTCGCCCTGTCCGGCATTCCCTACGAAAAGATTCGTTTTGAAGTGAAGCTGGTCACACCGGTATCCACCTCGCAGGAAGGGAGTAATTTCTTCCGTGTGGAGGCGCGCATCGAAGGGAACCCCGAGCACTTGCGGCCGGGCATGGAAGGCGTTGCCAAGATATCGGTGGGCGAGCGCAAGCTGATCTGGATCTGGACCCACGGCCTGGTGGACTGGCTGCGATTGTGGTCGTGGAAATGGATGCCCTGAATCATGGCGATGGTTCCTGGTAGACGAAGATGACGGCGCCGCTGCTGAGCAACTCGTGGTACCGCGTTGCGGCGCTCAAACCCAGGCTGCGATCACATGCGCGCTTGCACCGCCACCGCTACCGCGGCGAGTTGTGGTATCTCCTTCAAGATCCGGTTTCCAATCGGGTGCACCGCTTCGCGCCTGGCGCTCGGCTGATCATTGCGGCGATGGATGGCC
>JAYVRP010000149.1:0-2469 GCA_043776215.1 Rhodoferax sp.
GCGTGACCACGCGCCTGGTGGACAGCCCGGCCTGCCTGGTGGTGCAGGACCACGGCATGAGCACGCAGCTGGCACGCATGCTCAAGCAAGCCGGCCAGAGCGCCCCTGACGTCAAACCAGTGCTGGAGGTGAATGCCGAACACGCGCTGGTGAAAAAGCTCGAAGGCTCGGTGCACTTCAACGACCTGGCGCACATTCTGTTCGACCAGGCGCTGCTGGCCGAAGGCGGCATGCCGGACGACCCGGCCGCCTATGTGAAGCGGGTCAACGCGTTGCTGGTGTGACAGGTCTCTTGCAGGGCCTGCCGAGTCGCATGTGATAGACCAGAGCCAGGTGACGGCATCGGCGTGAAAGGCGCAGTCTCAGTCATTGGGGATCGCACAAACCCAGGATCCATTGCATCGGAGCCGGACCACCTGATCTGATTCACCATGTCGAATTTCAATCAGCGCATCCAGTGCCTTGACCATGGCCGGGAAGTTTTCGTCACCAGCATACTTGGTGTCGAAGGTCGGATCGAGCCGCTTGATCAGGTGCCAAATCGAGCCCTTGTCCAGCCGGCACCCTTGGTTTCAGCCAGCAGCGTGATGGCGCGCTTGAAGGCTTCGGTTTCAGCAATCAGTCTGATCACGCCGGCATCCTGAGCGCCTGGCCCTGCTGGCGGCGCGCGCTATCCTTCGTACGATCACGAGCGCAATGACATGGAGGCAAGCAGATGACCCTTATCAACCGCATGGAGTGTCCGGTGGTACCGCAAAGCATCGCGGACGTGGACCTGATGAACGTCGAAATCCAGGAGTGCCCCTACCCCGCTTACCAGACCTTGCGCGAACAGGCGCCGGTCTATCGCGACAAGCTCACCGGTTTCTACGTTCTGACACGTTACGACGACCTGCGCGCCGTACTGAAGGACCCCCAGACTTTTTCCAACCTGCGCCCGCGCGGCCCCGACCACATTCCGGCGGAACGCATGCAGCGCATTGCCGCGCTGTTTCGCGAGAAAGGCTGGTTGCCGAGCCCGACGCTGTCGGGGCGCGACGACCCGGACCACAAGCAGATGCGGGCCTTGTTCGACCACACCTTCCGCGCCAGCAAGATCAAGTTGATGGACCCTTACGTGAAGGAGTTGTCCTACCAGCTGATCGACGCGTTCGTCAACGATGGCCACTGCGACTGGGTACGCCAGTTCGCGGTACCGATGCCGCTGATCATCATCGGCAAGCAGATGGGCGCGCCAGAGAAGGACATCTGGCGCATCAAGGCCTGGACCGATGCCTGGGTCAAGCGCCTGGGCCTGATGCAGACCGAAGAAGAAGCCGTCTGGTCGGCCGAGATGGAGATCGAGCAGCAGCACTATTTCCAGCCCATCTTCGAGCAGTTGCGGCGCGAGCCCAACGACACGCTGCTGTCCGAGCTCGTCAATCGCGAGATCCCGGAATGGGGCCGCAAGCTCAACGACAACGAACTGCATGCCGAGATGACGGCCGACACCTTCGTCGGCGGCTCGGAGACCACCACCAACGCGCTGTCGGCCGGCATCATGCTGCTGGCGCAGAACCCCGACAGCTTCGCCTTGCTCAAGTCCGACCCGGCGCAGTACCTGCGCACCTTCATCGAAGAGGTGCTGCGGCTGGAGGGCCCGGTGCAGGGTCTGCAGCGCTACACGACGCGCGATGTGACCCTGCACGGGGTCACCATTCCCAAGGGCTCGGTGGTGAATGTGCGCTACGCCGCGGGCAACCGCGACCCGGCGCATTTCGAGGCGCCGGACCGGCTCGACCTGACACGCAAGAACGCCGCCAGCCACCTGGGCTTTGGCTCCGGTGTGCATGCCTGCCTGGGCGCACCGCTGGCACGACGCGAACTATGGTGGGGCTTTACCGCGTTCCTGGACCGGATCGAGGATTTCCGGCTCGCGCCGGCGAAGAACCAGTTGCGCCACGTACCGAACTTCTACCTGCGCTGCCTGAAGGAACTGCACATCGAGTTCACGCCACGCAAACGCACGGCGGCCTGAACACCCGAGCCGGGCAGGTCAGCGCGGCGGCATGCCCAGCAGCTGGCGCGTCTGGGCAAATGTCGCGAGCGGGCGGCCGACCTGGGCGCACAGTGCCTTGGTCTCCTCGATCAGCTCGACGTTGGTCGGCGTGCGCTTCGGGTCGTAGTGCTCCTCGATACCGATATGCAGGTGGCCACCGAGCTCCAGGGCCATGCGCGCCACCGGTGTCTGCAGCAGGTCGCCGCCCCAGACCGACACCGACCACGGGATGTCTGTGCCTTCGAGCATTTCCAGGTAGGCGGCAAGCGCCTTCTCGGTCGGTGGCAGGCCGAAACTGACACCCTTCTGGCGCGCCCACAGGCCCCATTCGCCACCAAAGTAGAACTTGGCCATCGACCCCTTCGGCAGCCGGCCGGCGCGGTACCAGGTCAGCGTGGTCTGCAGAAAGCCGGGCTCGAAGATCGCCAGCG
>JAYVRP010000150.1:0-2467 GCA_043776215.1 Rhodoferax sp.
ATGCCAGCCTTGGCAACCTGTGCATCCTCGTGGGACTTGACGCCACTGACACCCACAGCGCCCAGACAATGGCCCTCCTTGACGATAGGAACGCCCCCCTCCAACATGCCTTCGAGCAAAGGCGCACTCAGGAAAGACTGGCGCCCGCTGTTGATCATGTCTTCATACACCTTGCTTTCGCGTCGTCCTAGCGCGGCCGTTCGCGCTTTCGCCGGTGCAATAGCGCTCGAAATCGGCGCCACGCCGTCCAATCGCTGGAAGTGCAGCAGGTGCCCACCATCGTCCACGATGGCGATGGATACCGCCCATCCATTGCGTAACGCTTCTGCCTGGGCTGCGGCAGCCACCTTGCGGACATCTTCAAATTCAAGAACGGGTTTGGAGTTCATAGGTGGCACACAGTTGACAGGAGCAGGATTGCCGTGCGTCGGAGCATAACCGCTCGTCCCAAGGCCCAGCCATTTCATGCTGGATGCAAGACCTTGTGAATTGCAGGCAATTGATGCGAATCCGGATATGAACACCACTTGAATTCCCATAGAATCCGCCCAACTACCACTCGCAGGTAGATTCACAGGAGTAAATGGCATGAATGAACGCGTACAGACAATCGACCAGGAAATGGTTTTGGGCTACGGTGTATCAGCCGCAGAACGTAACAAGGTGCTCCGCAATACCTACTGGTTATTGGCCTTGAGCATGTTGCCAACAGTTCTCGGTGCTTGGGTCGGTGTAACCACCGGCATCACGGCTTCATTGGGCGGCGGTCTGGGCTTGATGGTCTTTCTGGGTGGTGCCTTCGGGTTCATGTTCGCCATCGAGAAGACCAAGAACTCCGCCACGGGCGTTCCGGTCCTGCTGGCATTCACTTTCTTCATGGGCTTGATGCTCTCGCGTCTGATCGCCATGGTGCTGGGCTTCAAGAACGGCTCCGATCTGATCATGATGGCATTCGGCGGCACCGCAGGCGTGTTTTTTGTGATGGCCAGCCTGGCCACCATCATCAAGCGGGACCTGTCGGGAATGGGCAAATGGCTGACAGTTGGTGCGCTGGTGCTGATGGTGGGCGCCGTCATCAACGTGTTTGTCGGCTCCTCTGCCGGCATGCTGGCAATCTCCGTGCTCGCGATCGGAATCTTCAGTGCCTTTATGCTGTTTGATCTCAAACGCATCGTGGATGGTGGCGAGACCAACTACATCAGTGCGACCTTGGCGTTGTACCTGAGCATCTACAACGTGTTCCAGAGCCTGCTGATGCTGCTGGGTATCGGCGGCGGCAGCAACGACTGACCATCACATGATGGCTTCGGTTCAAAAAGGCCCCGAAAGGGGCCTTTTTTTGTGGGCTGCTTCCGGCACGTTCGCTTCAGGCCTTGGCAGAATCTGCCGATAGAGGTCCGATTGCCTCCATTTCCGACGATGAACGCTCGCCTGTTTCTTTCCTTGATCCCCCTGCTACTCGCGGCATGCGATATCCCGGGTATGGGCCCTGACCCCAGGATCGCCCAACGTGAAGCGGACGGGAAGGCCATTGGAGCCGCTTGCCGCCATGCATTGCGCGGCATCGAAGATTGTTACATCCTCAATGAAAAAGCGCTCAAAACCGCGGTCTTTGAAGGCTGGAAAGAAATGGACCAATACATGCGGGAAAACAAGATGGAGGGAATTCCATCCAAGGAAACCAAACCTCGACCGGAGGAGGAGGTCATTGTCGAAGAGAAGAAGTCGATACCGGCTGCCAAGGACAAACCAGGGTCTGGCTCCAAGAGTAAGGGGGAAGCCGCCGCAACCCAAGGCAAACCGACAGACAAACCTGCCACCAAAGCTGCCTCGCACTGAATGCGCAGGGATCGTCAGGGACGCTGGTCGGCAGGGGCGTTGTCGACCCCCCGCTCAAACACTGCAATGCTCTCGACGTGGGCGGTATGCGGAAACATGTTGACCACACCCGCAGCAGCACACCGATAGCCACCTTGATGGACAAGAACGCCGGCATCACGGGCCAAGGTGGCCGGGTTGCAGCTGACATACACAAGCCGCGCCGGTGGTGTCCAGCCTGATGTGGCCAACGCCTGCAGCAAGTTCGGGTCAACAACCGTCTCCGGTTCATGCGGGGCTGCGCCGTGGGATGGAACTGACTGGCACAACTCGGACAAGGCCTTGACCAGCGCGAATGCGCCTTCACGAGGCGGATCCAGCAGCCATTTGTGGGCCATGCCGTCACGCAACAATTGCATGGCCGTCATGTCGAACAGGTTACGCACCTGAAAATCGACCTTGCCAAGCCTGACGCCACCCATGGTGGCGCGCGTCTGGGCCGCATTCTCCCTGGCACGCGCGACCAAGGCCTTGCTACCCTCGATGCCAACCACATCCGACGCTTGCGTAGCCAAAGGCAATGTGAAGTTGCCCAATCCGCAGAACCAGTCAATGGCGCGATCCTGTGGCGCCACGGCCAGCAAGCGCA
>JAYVRP010000151.1:0-2466 GCA_043776215.1 Rhodoferax sp.
GCCACCTCGGCCAAAAAGTGCGGAGGCTGGTAAAAATCTACCCCTCCACTCCTGCTGGCACGCAGAATGTCCAAGGCGAAGTCAATCTGGTCTTCTCGGGTGGCCCAGTCTCCGTCAGCAAACCACTTAACGGCGACGCTGGCATCCACCACACAGATCATGGGCGGCCTTTGTCACGCGCCGCATAAAACTCGGTTTCAGTAACGCGTGGAGCATGGGCACGCCGCGCCAAGATGCGGTCAATAGCGCTGACATGTTGTTCGCGTGCATTGGCTCGCTGCACGGCCTCGCGCATCAGATCGGCGATGACGGCGCTCTTGTTCTGCCCCTCAAAGGTGGCGTTGAAGGCCTCTTTGACGTCGTCAGGCACACTGAAATTGACGGTCGACATGGCAAATCCCCCGATTGTTGAAAATTTCAACAATATTCTGCGCGCCGCTGACCAAGTTAGTCAAGCTGGCCGGCGGAGAACCGCCGAGCGTGGCTGGGGGGCAACACCGTCAGCTTTGTCTCGTCAATGTTGATCACCATCGTGGGGATGATCAAGCACACTGCCGTTCTGACTCAAATTCGCCCCTCCAGGCTCATTCCTGGTTGGAAATACGTGCGCCCTTCAGGCCCATACCAAGTTGGACAAGGCTATGGCTTGTTGCACATCCGCACCAATAGTATGATGAACTCCCTTTTGTCTGGAGTCCACCATGTCTACCGTGCGCAAGACCATCACCCTGACGGACCAGCAGGACAACTGGATCAAATCTCGCATTCAAGCGGGGCAATACACCAACGACAGTGAATACATCCGCGACCTGATACGCCGTGAACAGGAGCGTTCGGCTCAGGTGGACGCGGTACGCGCGGCACTCATCGAGGGTGAGAACAGTGGCCCGCCACAGCCTTTTGACGCGCAGGAGTTCAAGACACGGATGACGGCTGCGCATGGCTGAATTCCGGCTTACGCCGGCAGCACTGAATGATCTGGAAGGCATTTGGCGCTACACGGTGGAGCAATGGGGCCTGGCCCAGGCCGAGCGTTACCTGGATGCGCTGAATGCCAGTTTTGATGCGCTTGCACATGCGCCACAGTCGGCCCCGCCTTGCGAACATATCCGGCCTGGTTATCGGCGACAAGTGGTCGAACACCACGCCGTTTACTTTCGGGTGGAGGCTGGCGCGGTGATCGTGGTGCGCTTACTGCACCAACGAATGGACGCGCCCCGGCATTTGTAGGCCGGGCCACGGGTTCGGCATGTCGGTACGCTGCAGATCGTGGAATTCGCCCGAGAGCAAGGCCACCGGCCCGCGGGGCGACACCTGGTACTGCATCGCCGTGCGCCCTGACGAGAATACTGCATTGCCCGACGCATGGACGCAGACGAAGGTGGAATTGAAAACAAGCGAGTCTCACAGAGGCCCTACGCAAAACATGGCGGCCAATCAGGCCAAGACCCAGTTCGGCGCATTCATCGACATGGCTCAAAGGGCGCCCACCCTATGACAAATTGACTTTCTTCAGAGAAAGTCATATTGTCTTCGTGTGCCCGTCCGTTCTTTGCCTCAAAGCCACCTTCGGCATCCCTTGACCGCGCTGCTCGGCAGCGCAGGCCATGTTCGCGTATTGCGTGCGCTGGCCACCAGCGGTGCGCCGCAGTCGGCGCCGCAGCTAGCGGCGACGGCCGGGCTGACGCCGCAGGGCACGCGGGGTGTTCTGGAGGCTATGACTCGCCAGCGGCTTGTCAGGGCCCATGGGTCGGGGCGGACGCAGCTCTATGAACTGTTCTCCGGCCATCCGCTCGTGCCGTCATTGGCAGCGTTGTTCCAGGTCGAACAACGGCGTTGGGACGGACTCATGGGCTCGATCCGCGAAATCCTGGAGCGCCAAGGCGCCGTCACTGCAGCATGGCTTTACGGCAGCGTGGCGCGCGGCGAGGACGGGCCTGAGAGCGACGTGGACATCGCGCTGGTTGTCCGGTCCCAGGCCGTGGCCGATCTGATCCGCGAGGCGCTCATGCCGCTGGAAGACGCCCAGCAGATCCGCATCTCACTCACAGCACTCGCGACGGAGGAACTGGCGGCTCTGCCTGAAGACGATCCCTGGTGGGCCAACATCGTGCGCGAGGGACGCGTTCTCAAGGGGGCTGCCCCGGATCAGGCCCGGCAGCGCCTCGCCAGAGCGGCAGCATGACCGGCAAAGGTCCACGCAAGGCGGTGGACGGCGGCCATGCGCAAGCCAGGTTATTGCAGGCCCGGGAGTTTCACGAATCGACCCGAAGCCTCGTCACGCTGGCACAGGCCAAGAGCTACAACGGCGCTGTCACGTTGATGGTCGCCGCTGCCATCGCCTACAGCGATGCAATCACCGCCAAGGCCAACCGTGTATCTTGCAGACAGCGATGGCTTCGATGCAAGAATCCTGCGTGAATTGCGGGACGCTGTAATTGCCAACAAAGAACTGATTGAAAGGAC
>JAYVRP010000152.1:0-2466 GCA_043776215.1 Rhodoferax sp.
TCAACGGGCGCCGAACAGCTTGTTCCACTTGGCCTCGAAGGCCTTCATCACCTCCGGGTTGACCTTGTCCCAGTCGACCAGGGTCAGGTTGATCTTGGCCATGTCCAGCGAGCCTGGCACGCCTGGCAGCGGGCTCGCAGCCTCTTGGTTGCCGACGATGGCGGCCTGCCCGGCCGGCGAGAGGATGAAATTGATCGCCACCAGGGCAGCGTTCGGGTTTTTGGCCCAGCTCACCATGGCCGCGCCATATCCGAACCCATACGCGGGGTTGGGGATCACGGTGCGAATGGGTGCCTTCTGCGCATGCATGGCGTTGTCGATCGGAATGACCGAGAACGCATTCGCGGAGATTTCCCCGGAGGCGGTGGAATTGCCCGCCGCGACGGAACTCGGATACATCTTGACGTTTTGCGTAGCCAGCTTTTCGAGCAGGCCGGGGTTGCTGTCGTCGAGCCATTTGTAGAAATGCGTCACGACCTCGGCCACCAGCGCGGTGGACCCCAACTTGCCCGCCAGTTCGGGCCGCAACAGGTCCTGGTAGCTGTTGATCGGTGTCTTGACCAGATTGGTGTTGTAGGTCATCACCCACGGGCTCAGCCCGACCAGGGCCACCTGCCCGCCCTTGATATAGGCGTCAGGGTAGACGGCAGACGCGGGCCCGACGGGGGTCTTCAGGTAGCCCTTCTTGGTGGCATCGATGGCCCAGCGTACATCGGCGGTGAGCATCATGTCCGCGCCCTCGACGTTCTGGGCGACCCGCTCCTGTTCCACCTTGGCCGTCAGGGCCGAACCCACCACGCGCACCAGTTCCATCTTGATGCCGGGATTGGCGGCGTTGAATGCGGTGACGATGCGCTCATGCACCGCGGGAGCCATCGTGGCGTACACGATGACCTTGCCTTCCTTGCGTGCCGCCTCCTGGATCTTGGTCCAGTCCGCGGCAGCCACGCTGCGCGTGTTGGTCTGCGCCAGTGCGGTACCGGCTGGAACGGCAGCACCCAGTGCGAGCGCAACACCCAGCACCAGTGCGCGCCGGACAGTTGATGGACGAATGGCGGAGAGGCTTGTGTCAATGGAACGTGTCATGTCTTCCTCATTGAAAGTCGGGTTTGCCCACCGGCGGGCCGTCGGAATTGCCCTGTGTTGACCAGGGTTCGAAATACCTGAAACCGGAGTTTCATATATTCATCGTAGCATTTCAATATATTTTGAGCAAGACCGATAAATAATTTGCTCAGAGCCTCAAACGCTCCTCACGAAGTCGGCAACACTGGCTGTGCTCGCCAGCAACTGCTCGCCAATGATGCGGTTCCAGTGGTTTTCCGCTCCGAAGGCGGCGCGCCAATGGTGCAGGTGGCGCGTCAGAATCCCGAGCTCGTACTCATCGGTCATGCCGATGGCGCCATGGACTGCATGGGCCGTTGCCGCCACCACACCGGCCGCCTCGCTGGCGCGGGACTTGGCGATTGCGCTGGCCAGCAGGGAGGGCACACCGCCGTGGCCACGGTAGGCCGACTCGGCCGCTATTGCGCCCGCCAGCACATGTTCAGCCATCACGCTCAGTTGCTGCTGGACCGCCTGGAATTTGCCCAGCGCCTTGCCGAATTGGACGCGGGTGTTGCAATAGTCCAGCGACATCTCGAACGCGCGCTGCATCGCGCCACTGAGTTGGGCTGCGGCCAGGGCCCCGACAAAAGCGGTCAGCTGCTCGGCGCCCTCTGGCAACACCAGCACCGGCAGGGCGTGGCGCCATGTGAGGGTTGCAGCCAGATTACGCGTATCCCCTGAACCCACGCGTTTGGCGCCGGCACAGGCCAGCAGCACAAGCCCCGGCCCGTCACAGGCCAGCACATGGTCCGCCACGGCACCGTGCGGCACGTGGTGGCATACCAGCGTGTGGGCATCGGGCCGCTGCGATTGCGTGGCCAGAGCCAGCTTCCCGCTGGGTACCTGGCGGCCGCCGAGCAGTGCGCGCGCCACGATCGACTGGGCCACCGGCAGCGGTACCGCAAAGCGGCCCAGACATTGCAGCACCGGGAACAGTTCACCCAGCGACATGCCGGCCCCGCCTTGCGCCTCGCCCTGCAGCAGGTCCAGGAAACCTGCCTCCTCGACGTTGCGCCAGAGGGCCGCGTCGGCGCCCATGCTGGCGATACGCCGGATGTCGGCTGCGGTGCAATGGTCCCGCAGGACCTTCTCCATGGCTTCCAGAATCATGCTTGTTGCTCCTTCAACGCAACCCGAGCCCGCGCGCCACCATGCCACGCAGGATCTCGCGGGTGCCACCCCGCAGCGAATAACTTGGCGCCATCTGGCTGACGTAAGCCAGTGTTCTGACCAGTTCCGAGTGCAGCCCGTCTGGCGCGTCCACGTCCATCGAGGCCTCGATGATGGCCGGAATGGACTGCTCGAACTCGGTCCCGAGATCTTTCACCAGCGCCGCCTCCACCACCGGGCTCTCGCCCA
>JAYVRP010000153.1:0-2461 GCA_043776215.1 Rhodoferax sp.
CCAGCATGAGCCGCGTGACCCGCGAGCGCTTGACCGAGGTCCTGTCGCGCTGCGACATATTGCAGGCCTGCGCGCCCGACACAATCCTTGTTATCACGCGTTCTGCCCGCATTGAACACCATGCCAGCGGGAAACCAGTGCACCGGCTGGGCGAGCCGATGACCGACCTGTCGGTGATCCTGGTCGGTGTGATGGAAGCCAGCCAAGCCAGCGCGTGTGGCAAGCGCCATATCAATGCTTACCTTCCCGCAGGGTCGGTATTCGGGCTGGTGCCTCTGCTGGATGACAAGGGCTGCACCCACGACACCTGGGCCCGTGGTTCCCTGACCATGATGCGCGTGCCCCGTCACGTGGTTCTGCAATGCATGGATACCGACCCGGCGTTCCTGCGGTCGGTGCTGCTGGATCTGTGCGAACGCTCGCGCATGATGTTCACCCAGCTCGGGAAGCGGGCACTGTTGCCGCTGCGGGCCCGCACGGCATGGACACTCAATGACCTGGCAGAAAAGCACGGTTTCCGCGGCGCTGAAAGCCGAACACTCAATTTGAAGCTGCCCCAGGACGGGTTGGCCGACCTGTTGGGCGTGACCCGCCAGAGCACCAACCGGGAGCTGAAGCAACTGGAGCGCGACGGGATGATCAAGGTGGGCGTCTCCGAGATCGACCTGGTGGACATCGAGGGTTTGCGCAGCGTCGCACAAAGCGGTCAGTAGGTGCGCGCGCGCCCGGGCCGGCAGGACCTGGGAAAGGGCTGCTGCAGCGCCCATCTGCGATGATCAGGGCCCGTCCGCCGCCTCCTACCACCTCTGTCGAATCCTGCATCCATGACGCCGCAATTGTTGCGCCTTGCCATCGTGCTCGGCCTGCTCTCTGCCATCGGCCCCTTTGCCATCGACATGTACCTGCCGGCCCTGCCCTCGATCGGCAAAAGCCTGGGCGCCCCGGTCGGATCTGTGCAGGGCACCCTGATGGCCTTCTTCATTGCGCTGGGCCTGGGGCAGATGGTCTACGGCCCGGTGTCGGACATGGTCGGCCGCAAACTTCCGCTGGTTTTCGGTGTGGCCTTGTTCGGTATCGGAAGTGTGGGTTGTGCCATTGCGCCCGACATCGAGACGCTGATCGCGCTGCGTTTCGTGCAGGGCCTGGGCGCCTGCGCGGGTATGGTCGTGCCGCGCGCCGTGGTGCGCGACCTGTACACCGGCCCCGATGCCGCACGACTGATGGCCATGCTGATGCTGGTGTTCAGCGTGTCGCCGATCCTGGCGCCTTTGGCCGGCAGCTTGCTGATCGAGTGGGCGGGCTGGCGCAGCGTGTTCTGGGCCGTCACAGTGATCGCTGTCGGTCTGATGCTTCTGGTCGCCACCGCCCTGCCGGAAACCCGGTTGCCCGCGCAACGTACTGGAAGCAGCCTGGGCAGCGCGCTGGCCGCTTACGGCGTGTTGCTGCGGGATCGCCACTTCATGGGTTTGGTAGGTGTCGGAGCCTTCGGCAGCGCGAGCTTCTTTGCCTACCTGGCCAACTCGCCGTTCGTCATGATCGACCATTACGGACTGACGCCACGACAGTACAGCCTTGCCTTTGCCGTCAACGCGGCCTCCTTCATCGGCACGGCGCAGTTCACTGCACGGTTGTCGCGGCGATTTGGCTTGGTGCCACTGGTCCGGTTTGCGGCCGGCGGCTTCGCCGTGGTGATGGGCCTGCTGCTGGTGCTGCATCTGCTGGGTGTGGAGCGTCTGGACCTGCTGATCGCTCTGATGATGGTCGGTTTCAGCTTCCTCGGACTGCTGTCACCGGGCACCTCGGTGCTCGCACTCGAACCGCATGGCGGCATCGCCGGTACCGCATCGGCGCTCATGGGTACGCTGCAGTTCGTGACCGGCGCGGCAGTGATGGCCAGCATCGGTTTGTTCGCCGGCAAGAGCGGGCTGCCCATGGTGACGGGAATTGCGGCATGCGCGGGTTTGACCTGGTGGTTGACGCACACCACGCTGGGCGGCAAACCGGACCCTCTTGCAGACCATGGACGCTGACGCCCTGCAAAAACTCGTCACGATGGAAATGCCCTTCGGCAAACACAAGGGCTGCCTGCTGGCCGACCTACCGGGCAACTACCTGAACTGGTTCGCGCGCGAAGGGTTTCCGCCAGGCGAGATCGGCCGGCTGCTGGCGCTGATGCATGAAATCGACCACAACGGGCTCAAGCCACTGCTGGCTCCGTTGCGCCAGTCGCGTCGGCATTTCCCCTGATCGGATCGCACCCTGGAAGGATGGCTCGGTACTCGCGCACCGCGCGCGACCGATCCAGGGCTTGCTCAGTCGCGCGCTGCAGGCCAATCACTGAAAGGGAACGGCAGCACGTCAGTGCCAAAACTGACGAAGTCTGCAATCTGCCGCAGGTACCGGCCCAGGCCCTGGCCGAGATCACGCAAGCGGGCATTCGGCCCGTCGCCCAGCAGCACGA
>JAYVRP010000154.1:0-2461 GCA_043776215.1 Rhodoferax sp.
TCACTGGCCCGGTGCGCTCCACGATCATCCGGTAGTGCTCGGTGCGCCGGTGCAGCGCCATGTTGAACGTGGTGTCGCGGTAGGACTTGCCCAGATCCAGGTCGCAACGCGCCACGATCACCTCGTCGCCGTTGCTGCTGCAGCGCGCGACGATTTCGCCGGTGGGCGCAATGATGCAGCTGCCGGCGATCATGTCCACGCCTTCCTCCATTCCGGCCTTGGCGATACCGATCACCCAGCAGCTGTTCTGGTAGGCGCCGGACTGCATAGACAACTCGTTGTGGAACTGTCCGAGCCGGTCGTGTTCCGGTGACGCCGGGTGGTGCACCGGCGTGTTGTAGCCGCAGAACACCATGTCCACACCCTGCAGCCCGAGCACCCGGTACGACTCCGGCCAGCGCCGGTCGTTGCAGATGATCATGCCTGCCACACCGCCATACGCGCGCCAGGCGCCGAAGCCCAGGTCGCCTACTTCGAAGTAACGCTTTTCGAGATTCTGGAACGGGGTGGATGGCCGGTGGTCCGAATGCCCGGGCAGATGGATCTTGCGGTACTTGCCAATGATCGCGCCGCTGGCGTCCACCAGGATGGAGGTGTTGAAGCGCCGTTTATGGCCGGCGGAGACATCGATTTCGCAGTAGCCGAGATGAAAACCCATGCCCAGGCGGCGGGCTTCGTCGAACAAGGGCAGTGTGTCCGGGCCCGGCATCTCGCGTTCGAACCAAGCATCGACCTCGTCCTCGTCCTCGGTGAACCAGTGCGGGAAGAAGGCGGTGAGCGTGGCCTCGGGGTAGGCCACCACTTCGGCGCCCATGGACTTGGCCTGGCGCATCAGGTCGATCAGGCGGCGCACCACGCTGGCGCGGTTCTCGGTGCGGGCAATCGGGCCCATCTGGGCCGCGGCAATGGTGACGGTGCGTGTCATGAGCGGGCTCAGGCTACATCGGTGGCCAGATGTGCCACGCAGTCGCCACGTTCCACGCGGCCGAAATGGCGCTGGCAGACCACCATGCCGGCACGCCGGAAGTGGCAGGGCACCGGAGCGCGCCCGGGGTTGTCGACAAAGTGGATCAGCCCGGCCAGGTCGCCCTGTTGCACCTCGGCTCCCAGATCCACCAGCGGCTCCAGCAGGCCGGGCTCGCGCGCATAGACATAGTGCTCGCGGCTCGACACCTCCACCAGACGCGTGCCGCGCGGCGGCGGCAGTGCTTCGGTGTTCGCCATCACGCCGGAGAACTGCAGGAAATTGCGCACGCCCCGCTCCAGCATGGCCAGGCTGTTGCGGTCCACATCGCCGCCACCACCGAACTCGCCACCGAGCGACACCAGGCCCTGGCGCGCCGCAGCAGCACCGGCCAGCCGGCTGTCCGGGTTGTAGGCCCACACCATGCTCACGGGCGCATCGAAGGCGCGCAGCGCGGCCAGCGAACGGGCGTCGAGCGCCGCATTGCCACTGTTGCGCATGGAGCAGAACGGCACATACCGCAGCGACGAGCCACCCGAGTGCAGATCATGGTGGAAGTTCGCCAATGGGTACAACACGGTATCGATGTAGTGCGAGATCGCCCAGGTCGGCGTGCCGTGCGGGTCGCCAGGGAAGGCGCGATTGAGGTTGCCCTGGTCGATCGGCGAAACGCGCGCGCTGTCCATTGCGGCGGGCAGGTTGGCCGCGGGCATGATGATCACCCGGCCCTGGATATGCGAGGGTTCGAGCTCGCGAATCAGCTTGCACAGCGTGATCTGGCCTTCGTATTCGTCGCCGTGATTGCCGGCCATCAGAAACACGGTGGGGCCCTCGCCATGACGGATCACCGCGATCGGGATCGAGATCGCGCCATAAGCCGAGCGTGTGACCGAATGCGGCAGATTGAGCCAGTCGACCTGCTTGCCCTCGCGCTCGTAATCGATGTCGGTGAAGATCATGGTGGGGTTGGACATGTGTTTTCCTTTCTTCGCGGTCAATTTCAGTTATCCGTTCGCCCTGAGCCTGTCGAAGGGCTGCAGGCTTGGACAGGCTCCCTTCGACAAGCTCCCTTCGTCAAGCTCAGGGCAGGCGGCTTCGACAAGCTCAGCCCGCACGGTGCATGGTCATTGCAAAGATCAATAGTATGAACGGTGAAGTGTGGGTCGTTTCACGTCCACCACTGGCCGTCGAGCACCAGGCCGCGGGCGACGAAGCGTTTGTCGGTGCTGATCACTTCGCCCACCACATCCCTGTGTTGCGTAGGTTCATTCAACATCTCGAAAACGCTGGCCTCGCCGACAGCGCCGACCTTCAGCGTGCCCAGGTCGGGGCGGCGGATGGCGAGCGCGGCGTTGGTGCTGCCACAGGCCACCACCTCGGACAATGTCATGCCCAGGGCATGGAACTTCGCCAGCGTCTGCAGCAGGTCAAAAGCCGGGCCGTCGATGGAGAGGATGTGCACGTCGGACGAGATCACGTCGGGCTTGAAGCCGGCCG